>NZ_CP019609.1:1200000-1500000 GCF_001998885.1 Vagococcus penaei | reverse complement strand
GCTGCTCGAGCATTTGCTTTTTTTGCTAATCCAATCGCTAACCCAATAACAAATAATAATTCCATTTGATTAAAAACTGTCCATGCTCCATCTTCAATAATGGACCAAACACTAAACCAAGTAGTCCCTTCATTCGCAATACTTCCCACCAGCATAGGATTTTTAAAGATAATACATAACGCGACCATAATACCCGAAAAAGAGAAAAGAAGTACTGGTGTAAACATTGCACCCCCAAACCGTTGCACTTTTTCCATCATAATTAGTTAGCCCCTTTCAATTTTATATCTTCATTATGACACTAAAAACGAACAAAGCAATCGTTTACATAACAACTGTACCAATTACCTATTTATGAATTAAATTGTCATTAATTGACACTAAATTTCATAGCTTTCAGTTTATAAAAAAAGACTACGTCAAAAATGACTAGTCTTTTCACTAAAAATTAGTTAAACGATTTGAAACGTTCACTGTTTTCCATATATTCTTTTTCTCCAGCAGCTGCTTCAATTGAGCCATACACTAATTGTGCTCTTAGCTTCCATGAAGTTGGAATATTCCATTCATTTTGTACGGCTTCATCAATTACTGGATTATAATGTTGTAAGTTGGCCCCGATACCTTTTTCAGCTAAAGCTGTCCAAACGTTGGCCTGTGTTAAACCACTTGCTTGCTCTGACCAGATTGGGAAGTTTTCTGCATATAAAGCAAATTGTTCTTGTAAGTTTTTAACAATATCCATGTCTTCAAAAAATAAAATTGTTCCAGTTCCATTAGCAAATCCTTGTAACTTCTCTTGTGTTCCAGAAAAAGCAGCTTCTGGCATCATTGGTTTTAATGCTGCTGCCGTCATATCCCATAATTTTTGGTGCGCATCACCAGATAAGAAGACCACGCGTTGTGTTTGTGAGTTAAATGCTGTTGGTGATTCACGAACAACTTCAGTAACTAATGTTTCTAATTCCTCATTTGATAATGGGCTATTTTTTCCTAGTGCATAGATTGATCGACGATTTTTTAATAAATTAACGAATTCTGACATAATATATTTCCACCTTTTCATTTATTGTTTTTTGTTTGTTTAATGACTATAAACATACTTTAACATCTTACTTTTTGTAAGTAAAGTATCTTGCTCACTCGTTTAAAATAAAAAATAGGCATTACTTAGATTAACTAGGTAATGCCTACACCACGATTGATAGATACAGAGTAGATTCTATTTTTTGGCTTTTTGTTTACGACTAAATTCCCCATGAATACCGACATAACGATTAAAATACGGTTCATTAAATCGACGGATCCATTGTTGTAATACCGTTATAACAATCATTAACCAAGTTATCGCAAACAATACAAATAAAAAGACCGTGGACATAATGACAATTGGACTTTCATTATTAAATTGTTGCACCCACTGCAAAATCCGAATAAGAAAAAGCGGCATAGCGACTAAAACTAAGCGTTTCATAAGCATCAATAAACTTGGTCGTTGACCATTTGAGACCAATTTAACGTTGACTATCAAGCCACCAAGTGTTCGACCGTAAAAAATATACGGTAAAACAACTAGACAAATAAATATACCCAATAATTCTGATGTCACATCTGTCGTTTTTAATAAAGCTTGTAGCAAACTACCAATAAGATCTTTACCAATAAAATAGGTCAACAAGCATTCGATAACCTGTGCGCCGTAAGAAGCCAACCGACTTTGTTCATAATGTAAATCTTTTTCCTTAATTGCTTCACGACTGGGAATAAAAAATAAAATAAGTGGTGCCAACACAAAACCAAGCCACGTACCCAAAGTATTAGTAATAATGTCATCCACATCAAAGTGGCGATAAGGATAATCAAAATAACCAAATAGGGCTGTGATTTGTGATACTTCAAAAAATAATGACACAAAAAAGCCAATCATAATTGCCAAATACCATTTTTTAGATGTTTTAAAAAAGTAACGTAAGTAAACCCCTAATGGAAATAACAGTAAGACATTAAAGGCTACTTGTAAAAACGTAAATGACTTAAATAAAATTGGATAGGTACTCAGTTGCTTCGGATAAAAGCCTTGTACCTCACCAAATTCTTTAAACATAATCAATGGATGTAGTTGCATTTTCCACGGATTTGGTAACATTGGTTGGTTATGGCGACTTTTGGGCATTGGTAGACTGACTAAAAAAAAAAGCTGACAGACAATAAAAAATAAAACTAAAAATAACTAAACTTCGCCAAAAGTTAAAATAACCATGTTTTCGGTACTGATAAATTGTCCATGGCGCCGTCATTATCCCAGCTAAAACAAAGAAAACCAAAAATGCTGAAATAATCGGTACCTCATAGATTGCTAACACCGTTTCCTCAACTCCTTAACAAAAAAATAATGGCTAATATATTTTCATATATTATACCATTATTTTTTTACATTTATGTATATTGGCGCCATTTTAACAAGGAACTCTCTAATACATCAATTAATAAGAATAATAAGAAAGCAACCAAACTTAAAATTAAAATACCACAATACATGTCTAAATAATTTAACCTACCCCATGCATCCATTACAAAATAACCAAGTCCATATTGCGTTCCGTACACTTCAGTAAAGAAAAGAATTGCAATCGCTGTTCCTAAAGCAATTCTGACAGCATTTAAAATTGCCGCCATAGCAGCTGGCAAAGTTATTTTCTCAAAGATTTGCCAACGACTAGCACCTAAAACAATTAATTGCTGATAATAACTTGGCGGAATTGAACGAATACCATCTCTAACAGATAAAATGACTTGGAAGACTACAATTAAAGTAATCAACATAATTTTGGACACATTTCCTAAGCCAAATAGTAACATAATAATAGGCAATAGCGCGACTTTAGGTATCGGATAGGTTAAATATACTAACGGATCTAACCAGCGATTCCAATGATTGGATCTGCCCATCAATAATCCAATACCAAATCCCAAACTAACGGCTAAAAGTAATCCCCAAAATAAACGTATCAGACTATTATAAACGTGTAGCCACATCATGCTGGGATTTAGTTGACCAAAGTGTGCATATACAACAAATGGTGATGGTAACATACTTTGATTGACTGCTAGACTTGCTATCCACCAAAGAAAATTAATAACTAGTACGCCTACGAGTAATGGTACCCACTTTTTTTTCATTGTTTTCATCGTCCGAGCGCCTCCCTTACTAGTCGTACTTGCTCATAAAATAATGAGGAAACACGACGTTCACTCAGCGCTAAGTGAAATAATTTATCATTAGGGATATCAGCCACAATTTGTCCCGGTGATCCGGATAGCAAGACAATTCGACTACCTAAAAATACCGCTTCTTCAACATCATGTGTAATTAAAATAGTTGGTGCTTTGTGGATTTGCCACTGGCTAAAAAATTGGGCTTGCATCTGTTCTCTCGTTAAAGCGTCCAAAGCTGAAAAAGGTTCATCCAATAAGAAAATATCTGGATTAACCAACATTGCACGAGCAATCGCAACTCGTTGCTGTTGCCCACCACTTAATTGATTTGGAAATTGATTGACTAGTTCTGATAAGCCCAATGATTGTAGCAAGTCACTTACTTGTTGCTTTAATAAGTCCGTCACCGGAATTTTTTTTATCGTTACACCCATTAATACGTTATCATAAACCGTCGCCCATGGTAATAAACCATATTGCTGTGGAATCCAACTAATTGTCTGTTGTCTTGGTGTCACTGGCGTCCCATTGAGTGTAATATTACCTGAAGTAATCTTTTGTAGCCCATTAATACACTCGATAAGTGTGGTCTTTCCAGTGCCACTTGGACCAATTAAGGCGACAATATCATCACGTGCAACCGTTAAATTAATTTCTTGTAAAATGATTTTAGTGTCATGACTCGCACTAAGATGCTTAATATCTAACATGATTGGTCCTTTCCGACTAATTATTTAGCTAATAAATCGCTCATGACGTCTTTATCTGTCCAGTCTTTTGTATAAATTCTTTGTTCTTTAGACCAATCAAAGGCTTCTTTCACTTGATTTGGGTCAATTTGTTTTGCTTGAGTGTAGTTAGGCAATTTAACTTTATCTTTAATAGCGTCAGTAAAACCAATTTTTTCGACTAACACTGGGTAGTAATCATTTAATGGATGATTGTTAATATAGTCTACACCTTTATTGTACGCGTTATAGAAGGCTTTAACTGCCTCTGGCTTATCACTTAAAACATCTGCTTTAAAACCAAAAATTGTTGTCTGAATATCTAACTCTTGGCTATTTGCCAATTCTTTTAATCCTTCTACTTCACCAATAGTTGTAAATGGTTCAGGTACAATCGTTGCCGCAATTTTTTTGTTTTTTGTTAACTCAACACGAACCGGAATTTGAGGAACCATTTCAGGTTGAATACTAGATAACGATAATTTTTCCTTTTCTAATGCTTTCGCCAAAAAGTATTCTGGTGCTTGCTTTTGAATATACCCAACTTTTTTACCCTCTAAATCTGCCAGTTTTTCAACAGATTCTTCACCAGTAATCACTGAGAATGTCCCTATCGACTGGCTGACAATCTTCATATCCAAATCACCTTGACGATAAGCACTTAAAGCAATCAAATCGGTATTAGCACCGTCTAAATGACCACTTGATAAAGCAGCATCACGATCTTTAGGTGATTTAAAACTTTGTAAGTCTAAGTCTAAACCTTCTTCTTTAAAGTAACCTTCTTTTTCCGCAATGTATACCGGTAAACTATCAACCGCTGGCATTGCGCCAAAACTTAGCGTTAACGACTTAGCCTGATCTTTTTGACTAGTTTCTTCTGTTGCTTTTTCTTTGGTACCACACCCAACCAATGTCAGACTAGTTAATACCGTTGCCACGGTTAACGCTACCAATTTTCCTTTAAACATCTTTTCCACTCCTTTTTAATCATTAAATCACAATCTTTATTATACACTATTTGCTGGAACTAAAAAAACACCAAATTATCTATGTGATAATTCGGTGTTTCAAATACTAATCTTTTTTACTTTCGACAACATCACCAGTTTGAGCATTCAATTTAATTTCCATCTCTTTCATGCCTTCCTTCACCGTCACGTCCCAAAAAGTAATCGATAACTCTTTATCTAAACTTAATTCTGTTGCTTTACCAAAACCAGCAGCTGATTCAGCAATTGAAATAGCTTTATCCACACTAATTAAATTTTTGACATCTAAGGCTTCTTCTTTTCTTTCTGTTCCACCTTTTTCATTACGATCTAACTTTTCTGAATGATTTTTTTCGACTTTTTTATTCATCGCATCTATCACCATCTCGTACTCTTGCTCATCGTCCATACCCTCGACTTTATAAACTAAGGCCCCTAAAGGTGACTCTAATTCTAATGACGTAATATCACTATCGGGATGTGCTTGTTGGTATAACTCAACTACTTCTTTGACGGTTACTTTCACTTTACTTAAATCAGATTGCTCATCCTTTGTCTTGATTGAACTTTTAGTTGTTTCAGCACTTGTACTACTGCTAGTCGTTGTTTGACTACTTGTCGCTGGTGTCGTATTCTTTTCAGCTGGTTTTGAACAGGCTGTTAATGCGCCAACTGTAATAAAACTTAACCCAATCATCAGATATAATTTTTTCATAAAAAAATCCCCCGTTATCTATTTATACTTCTATCCTATCAAAAATTAAGTTACAATTCATCAAACTAGAGACTGATTTTATACTAAATTATGAATTTATTATAAAACATGTTATAATTCATTTGATATTTGATACAATTTAAAGGAGTATTTCGATGAAACTTTTTAAAAATGTTTATTTTTGGCTATTCTTAATTTTTCTAATTCTAGGTATTTTTCAATTAATGACTTTCTTTGACTACATTAATTTTTTAAATTTCCTAGCTGGTATTTTATTCTTAGTTGCAGCTGGCTTAATTCTTTTAGCCGTGTTAAAGCCTGGCAAAAAGTCTAAAGACGAAGATCACGACACCTTTGAAAATTCTGAGTTATCTCCAGAAGAAGTCGAACATGTTAAAGCAATGATGCGAGAAAATGCTGAAATTTCAATTGTCCAATGGATTAGCCAACAAAAAAACCTCTCAATGAGCGAGGCACAAAAAGCTTATGATAAAGTTCTTTCTAATTTAGAACGTCCTTTTTAATTAGCTAAATTAAAAAAGACTTATTTACCTAAGGTAGATAAGTCTTTTTTTATACTTAATAAACGTCCGATTGCTTCACATGTTGCTGCTAAATTGTCTGGGCCTTGCTCCAAACAGTGATTCAATGAATCAAGTTTAGGCAAAATACTAAAAGCAGCCGTCACTCCTTGAAGATACAATGGTCTAACATCACCATCTATTCGACCAACACAAGCAATTAACGGCTTCTTTTGGGCTTTAGCCACTTTAGCTAGTCCCGCAATAACTTTTCCATATGATGTTTGACTATCTAAAGAGCCTTCTCCCGTAAATATAAGATCTGCCTTAGCAATAGCTTTAACTAAATCAAGCTCCTCTATCACTCGCTCGACACCTGAGACTAATAGACCACCACAAAATAGTTGAAGGCCAAAACCAAGCCCACCAGCCGCACCGCTTCCAGGAACTAGATGAAATTCTTTCTGACTGATTTCTGTTGCTAACTCCGCTAAATTTGATAGCCCCTGTTCCAATTGAACTTGCATTAATTGGTCTGCTCCCTTTTGCTTACTAAATATCGCTGTTGCCCCAGTAGGACCTAATAACGGACTATCAACATCACAAGCTACGTCAATAGTCGATTCCATTAAGCGTTTATCCAATCCTGACAAGTCAATTGATGCGATTCTAGTCAACGTATCCCCTCTCATTTTTAACTGTGAGCCGTACTTATCATAAAATTTTGCACCTAACGCCTCAGCCATTCCTGTACCACCATCATTCGTTGCACTGCCCCCAATTCCAATAATAAATCGTCTAATGCCATGAGCTAATGCTGCTTGAATTAATTGACCAGTACCAAAAGTGGATGTAAGAAGTGGATTACGCTGCGAAATAGTTAATAGTTCCAAACCACTCGCCTTTGCCATTTCGATCACTGCTGTCTCACCATCACCTAATAGACCATAATAGCTGGTTACTTGCATTGAAGGTAACGGCCCCTCAACCGTTACTGTCACCTTCTGTCCATTCGTAGCTGTAACCAATGTATCTACTATCCCCTCACCACCATCTGACATCGGCATTTGCTGATAAATAACATGCTTACCAAATACACGCTTTAATCCAGTTTCCATCGCTAAACAAGCATCAAAAGCAGTCATACTATCTTTAAATGAATCTGGTGCTAATAAAATTGTCTTCATCATACTAGACTCCTATTCTGAATCTTGCGTTTGTTTTTTTATCATCTTTCTTGTCAAGAAAAGATAAATAATGTAACTCACTAAAATAATGCCTATTGTCACATATATGAATTCCTTTTGCGTCAGACTATTTTTGATTACTGGTAGACGTTTAAGTAAACCGGTCAAGCCTAAAGCCAAAATAACAACAATACTTGGATAAAACTCTTTTACTTTTTTGGCTAAAATTAACCCAACAGCACCTAAAACAAGTCCTACAATAATCACACTATCAAAAGGAGTTGGAATATTAACTGTTAACAACTTGGGTGTGAATAAGGTAATAACTACAAATAATCCGATAAATACACAAGCAACCAGCCACAGAATAAGAAAACGGACAACTTTACTCTTTTTTAACCAATTATCAGTAGATAAATAAACTGAGCGTTGTATCCCATAAAAAAATAAAACACTACTACCTAATGATAAACCCGCAGTTAAACTATAAGCCAACACATTAATCGTTAGACCGGATGAGCTATTCAAGTCACTAATTAGCTGAAAGAACCAAAAGATACTCACTAAATACAATGAATAAGTAAATTTTTTATGCCAACTAATCTTTGGAAACTCTTTTAATATCTCATTAGCCATTTTTTGTGGATTTTTCCCAAAAAAATCTTCTGCTGACTCCCCATGTTCTTGTGCTTCAAATATGTCACAGCCAATGTTATAGATTTGAGCATCTACCTGCTCCTCATCGTTAAATAAACCACCTGTCATTAAGTACAAACGCAAATCGCTAAAATAGGTTTGATTAATTGGTATCAACTTTTTCTCTAAGTCATTTGTCAAATCACGATATGTTTGAGATTTTTTATTTGGTGTCATCTTTATTTTCCTCCCCAATAATTAGCGTTACAGTTTGAACTAGGTCAGTCCACTGTTCTTTGAATTTTTTTAAATACTCTCGTCCAAGTTCTGTCAAACAAAAATACTTGCGATTTGGGCCTTCAAATGATTTTTTCATTTGCCCTTTAATTAACCCTTGCTTCTCTAACTTTTGTAGTAACGGATAAACCGTTCCTCCAACAATATGAGTAAAACCATGGATTTTTAGTTGTTGAACTAATTCATAACCATAAATTTCTTTTTGCGAAATAATTTGTAAAACACATCCTTCAAGCACCCCTTTTAGCAGTTGTGATTCTTTCACAATTTAACCTCCCACACTAGTTTGTATTACATAGTACCTATTTTTAATAAGTATAACATTACTTCACTACTTTGTAAAACATACTAGTGAAGTAAAAAAAAAGACTTTGCTACGTAAGCAAAGTCTTGAACGTTGACTAGTTAGATTACATGCGTACCCCAAAATCAGGTGACCATGCAGAAATACTTTGAACCGTTACAGATTGTCCTGGTTGTGGTGCATGAATATATTGTCCCCCACCAACATAAATTCCCACGTGATGAGTTGATCCTTGAGAACCCCAGAATACTAAGTCTCCTGGTTGTAATTGACTTAAAGAAATAGTTTGACCTGCACTTTCTTGTGGTACAGTCCAACCACCGATTTCACGGCCAGCTGCTTGGCGGTAAACATATGATGTAAAACCTGAACAGTCAAAACTACTTGGACCTTTAGCTCCCCAAACATAAGGTTTACCAATATGTTTGTAAGCTTCAGCTACAACTGCACTACCATTTGAAGATGGTGCGGGCGTAGGTGTTGGTGCTGGCGTAGTCGATGTGTTACTTGAATTACTATTATTATTATTTGTACTTTCTTGAGTTGAACTATTATTGCTTGAAGACTCAGTAGTTGTACTTGTATTAGTTTCTTGAGACGCATTTGATTCAGTTTGACTAGCTGTTGAGCTACTTGATGTTGAATTATTTGATGAAGAATTATCAACTGTAGCTACATTATTTGTACCTTTATCTGATGATTGTTTTTCTTCAGCTTTTTTAACTACTTCTTGTTTAGCTGTTTCGGCTTTACGTTCTGCAGCTACTTTTTGTGCTGCTTCAACTGCTTTTTGTTGTGCTTCACGTTGTTTTTCAGCTTCTGCTTTTTGAGCTAAGAATTGATTCTTTTTACCAGATTCTTTTTCTTTATCAGCAGAAATTTGACTAACAATTGCAGTTTGTGCTAATTGTTGATCTTCTAATTCACCTTTTTTAGCTTCTAAAGCCACTGCATTCTCTTGTACTTCAGCCATTTTTGTTTCAACTGCGGAGCGATTAGCTTCTACAGCATCTTTATCATCTTGTTGTTGTTGTAGCAAATCATTATTAGCGCCAACTAATTTACTTGCAGCAAACACTTTAGTTACCGCATCAGAAACTGATTCAGAACTTAAAACTAAGTCCAGCATTCCAGTACTAGCTGAATCGACTTGCATTGAACGTGCTTGTTCGCGAATTGAAGCGTCACGTTTTTCAATACGTTTTTCCAATTCAGCAATTTCTTTATTTAAAGAATCAATTTCTTTACTTAGGCTAACTTGTTCACTTTGTAAACTTTCTGCCTCATTACGAATTTCTGAAATATTTGCTTGAATACTTGCTAATTCAGCTGTTGCTGAACTTTCTTTACTAGATAACTCTTTAATTTTTTTATCTTGTGATGCAATTTGATCATCAATTGCATCAGCATTCACTGCTACGGGAAGAGCTGTTGCCGACAATGTAATCCCGCTTACTAATAAGGCAGATAATATTTTCTTTTTCACTATGTTCTTCCTCCAAATAATACATTTTATAAGTTCAATTTTTTTATAATGTTCCATTAACCAAGTTGGTTTTCCCAACGACAAACAAATTGTAGCACAAACAGATGTCAAGCATATGATGAGAATGTTACAAAGAGATTTCATTCAGAGAAACTAGCGTTTTATATTGACTAATTTTTTTAGCGGACCCACTAGAATTATGATTAAAATTAAGTTAACCACTAGTGTTGGCGCTAATGTTCTCGTTAAGTAATCCAAAATCGTTGTATCTGTTAATTTAAATAAGCTTAACAAAATTACTCGACCAACAGATAATGCCGTGACAAATAAAATAAACGCTAAAATAATTGTAAATGTATTTGGAACAACACGTTCAAACAAAAGATACATAAACCAAACTAGTAGTGGAAATAAAACAAAATTAATCCCAATCACATTATAATAGTAGGAATCATATAGCAACCCCATCACTAATGCCCAACTAATCATATAGCTTTTCGACATCTGAAACGTCGCAAACATCATCATCATCAGTAATAAATTACTCGTAAACGACATAGGGACAGCAAAAATGGTTAAAATAATACTGCTTAAGTGTCCATCGAATAGCATGAGGAAGAAAAAAATAAACGGCAAGGCATAAAACAATCTTTTTTTTCTTTCTTTTGTCATTACTCTGCCCCTTCCAACCGTTTAATGACGGTGACGGTTGTAATATCGTACATATCAGATACAGGTGTTACTAACACTTCATCATGTAAACCGGTCTTACTTTTTTTAATTTCTTTTACTTCACCAATGAGTAGCCCCTTAGGTGATGTATTACCCAATCCTGACGTTGTGACTTTATCACCTTTTTTGATTCCTTCTACAGTGGTTAGCTGTGATACTGTCAACGTATGCGTTTTACTATTATATGCATCCATTAAACCATAGGCCGCTTTATCTCCTCCAGCAGACATCATAACTGGGAAATGATTGGTATTTTGATTAACAGTCGTTAAAAGCTCGACTTTAGCACTATTTTTTTCTGCAATAATAACACGGCCAACCAAGCCCTTATCACCCATTACTGCCATGTTAACTTCAATTCCATCAGCTGTCCCTTTATTAATAACTAAAACGTCTTGCCAAGTATCTGGCGAGCGATTCACTACACTCGCATGAACGACATCAAAATTAGACAAAGTCGAGCTTAGGTCTAATTGCTTTTTCAAATCATCATTTTCTTTTTTATAATTATCTAACTCAGCTTGCAACATTAAATTTTGATCAATACGTTTCTTTAAATGATCATTTTCCGAATACGTATTAAAGAGATTCGAAATTGACTTCACGCTATTCTCAATCCCTCTGATTGGTGCCATAACGATATCATCTACAACTGTAATAACGCTATTAGCTTGTGACTGTCCAGGTAAACTCGTTTGTTTCTTATCACGCTGAATGACACTGACACTAACTAGAAAGATTACAATTATCGCAATAATGACAGCAATAATAATATTTTTACTTGAATCAAATTTTTTCACCTTGTCACCTCTACTGGTTCATTTAATTGCTAAATACACAAGCTCTATTTTATCATTATTTGATAGTAGATGCTACATTGTCGATTTTATTTATTTATTTCCATTGATTAGCTGTATTTTTATTAGTAGCTAAAAAAATACCACTTCAAAAAGTGGTATTTAATCAAATATTAAAGCTCTTTTTAGCAGCCTTCGTAGGCATCAATAATAATTTGTTTTAGTTCACTAATTAATGGTTCTTTCGGATTAGCTGTTGTACATTGGTCTTCATATGCTAATTCAGCCATACGATCAACTGTACTATCTAGGGTTTCTTTTGTAACACCTTGAGCTTTCAAACTCATATTAATGCCACAACGTTTACCTAATTCAGTCACTTCTTTCACTAATGATGCGACTAATTCCGCATTGGTTGTCCCTGGTAAGCCTAAGAAACGAGCCACATCTGCGTAATCTTGATCTGCTCTAAAGTACTCATATTTAGGGAATAATGCGTGTTTTGATGGATCTTTAGCATTATAGCTAATAATATGTGGCAATAAGATTGCATTCGTACGACCATGTGGAATACCATACTCTCCACCAATTTTATGCGCAATTGAATGACAAATTCCTAAGAACGCATTAGCAAACGCCATTCCAGCCATTGTTGAAGCATTGTGCATGCTTTGACGATTATCCAATGTTGGATTTTTAACCGAATCTTCTAAATTATCGAAAACAAGTTTAATGGCTTGTAAACTTAAACCACGCGTATAATCTGAAGCCATAACTGAAACATATGACTCTAAAGCGTGTGTTAAAACATCCATACCAGTATCAGCAGTGACTGATGCTGGGACACTCATAACAAATTGTGGATCAATAATCGCAACATTTGGTGTTAATGCATAGTCAGCTAATGGATATTTAACGTGTGTTTCACTATCCGTAATAACAGCAAATGGCGTTACTTCAGCACCTGTACCAGATGTTGTTGGAATACAAACCATTTGAGCTTTTTTCGCTTTTGGTAATTTATATGCACGTTTACGGATATCTAAGAATTTTTGTTTTGCGCCAAAGAATGATGTTTCTGGGTGTTCATAGAATAACCACATTCCTTTAGCAGCATCGATTGCTGACCCACCACCAATAGCAATAATTGTATCTGGTTCAAAATCACGCATCATTTTAGTTCCAGCGTAAACAGTATTTGTTGAAGGGTTAGGTTCAACATCTGAGAACATCGCAAATGTTACTTTATTATCGCGTTGGAGTAATTGTTCAATAATTTTATCTGCATAACCAAACTGTACCATACCAGGGTCACAGACGATAAAGACACGTTCCATTCCTTCCATTTGTTGTAAATACTGTACAGAGTTTTTCTCAAAATAAATTTTTTCAGGTAGTTTAAACCATTGCATATTATTTCTCCGTTTCGTCACTGTTTTCGTATTAATCAAATTAATCGCTGTGACATTTTTAGATACTGAGTTCTTTCCATAAGAGCCACAACCTAAAGTTAATGAAGGAATCATTTCATTGTAAATATCGCCAATACCACCTTGGGCTGCTGGTGAGTTAATTAAAATACGACAAGCATTCATACGTAAACCAAAAGCTAAATGTAATTCTTCATCTTCTGAATGTAGTACTGCGGTATGACCTTCGCCACCTAACTTCAGCATATTTTCACATAGTTCTAATCCATGTTCAGTATTATTAGCTTTCATCATTGCCAAAACTGGTGATAATTTTTCACGTGATAGTGGATATTCAGCTCCTGCACCCTCTAATTCAACAATTAAAATTTTAGTACCTTCTGGAACGTCAATACCAGCATCTTTAGCAATTGATACTGCTGAGTGACCAACAATTCTTGGATTAACAGCAGTTTTCGCTTCGTTCATTACAGCCGCTTCGACTTTTTCTAATTCATGAGGTTTTACAATGTAAACTTGATGTGCTTCAAATTCTTTTTTCACTGCATCATAGACTTCTTTATCAACAATCACTGCTTGTTCTGATGCACAAATCATACCATTATCAAAAGATTTTGATGCAATCAAATCATTCACAGCGCGCTTAATGCGAGCTGTTTTTTCAATGTAAGCAGGCGTATTACCAGGTCCAACACCTAACGCTGGTTTACCAGTAGAGTAAGCTGCTTTAACCATTCCAGCTCCACCAGTCGCTAACACAATTGCTACACCTTCGTTATTCATTAATAAGTTTGTCGCTTCGATAGATGGGTGTTCAATCCATTGCACACAATCTTTAGGTGCTCCTGCTGCAACCGCTGCGTCACGAACGATACGTGCCGCTTCTGCTGAACATTTTTGAGCGCTTGGATGGAACGCAAAGATAATTGGATTACGAGTTTTAATCGAAATCATTGCTTTAAAGATTGTAGTTGATGTTGGATTAGTTGTTGGTGTCACACCACACACCACACCAACTGGGTCAGCGATTTCAATGATTTCTTTTTGTTCGTCTGAACTAATCACGCCGACAGTTTTATCATTTTTAATGTTATTCCAAATACTTTCAGAGGCAAACATATTTTTAATCGCCTTATCTTCATAAATTCCACGACCAGTTTCCTCAACTGCCATTTTTGCTAAGGGCATGTGTTTATCTAACGCTGCCATTGCCATTTCGTGTACAATGTAATCAACTTTTTCTTGATCGAACGTTTTCATTTCTTTTAAAGCACCTTGCGCTTTGCTCACTAATTCATTAATTGTTTTTTCAACTGTATTTACTTTACTCTCAACGTTAATTTCTTTATTATTAGCCATTTTAAGCCTCCTGAGATGTTTGTATTTTCTTTCACAATTAGAATATACCGTATTTTTTAATCATTGTAAACTCTTTTTGTGATATTTTTCACTTAATTATCAATGAATACGTTTTCTATCTAAAAAGTTAATTTTTTTATTGATTAATTTTATTTTAACTTTAACTATTTAGCCAGTTGTTAAAGAAGTCAGCTGTCTTTTGCATCGTTGGTGGTTTCAATAAGTGACGGTCTCCGATACCTGTATCAAAAACCATTTTCTCTCCATACAGTTGGGTTTGGTACCGACTAAAAAATTCATAAGCTTGTTGATAATCAATTTTTTCATCCTCAGTACCATGCCAAAAATAAAGCGGTCGGCCTTGAAGCTTCTCAGGTTGCCGGCTTAAATCATAGTTATCTGTCCACGACAATAAATCAGATAAATCTTTTGGAACACTAATTTTCCGTTCTTCTAATACACGCTGCATCTTTTGGATAAATGCTTGATAATTCGGCGTTCCCATCAAAATCGCTGCCGCTTTAATCTCAGGATGTTTAGTCAATAGTCCCGCTGTGGTCATTCCACCCATTGAAAAACCTGCTACACCAATTTGATTGTCCTTAATCAACCTTCTCTCTTGATAAAATCGAACGATTAAATCAAATTCACTAAGATTATGTTGTATACTCGACCAAAATGTAAATGACGGAATAGTGGAAATAGTTGCCAGTTGACGGTCGCCATGAAACATAGCATCTGGTAAGACAACTCGAATATTGTATTTAGCGATTTTACGCGCATTAGTTAGACCTAACTCTTTTGATGTCTGCCACCCATGATAGTAAATAACTAATGGCAAAGCGTTGTAATCTGCTCCTTCTGGGAAAACTTCTAAAATTGGCACATGGCTAATATGCCGCTTGATTGTTTTAAGTAGCATCCTCTTCACTCCTTTAACTTATTGTATTCAGTTTACGTGTTACATTTATCGAAAGCTATTTTCTTGTTTCTATATTAAGGATAATAAAAAAACGATAATCAAGCCGTAGCCCAATTATCGTCTCTATTTAATCATAAGATTGGATTAATCTTCTTTCTTCTCATCAGTGATAACTTCTTCAGTTTTTTCAACTGAACCATCTTCACCAATAACTTCAGTTTCTTTTACTTCATGAGTCATTGTTGTTGACGCTGGTTTAACTGTTTTGATGGCATTTTTTTCAAACTCTAATAAAATACCTTCACAATCTAATGTCACAGTACCTTTTGTTTCATCAATTTCACTAACAACACCGTAAAGTCCACCAATTGTGACAACTTCACTCCCAACCGCCATATTATTTAATAAATCTTGACGTTTTTGTTGTTGTTTTTTTTGTGAACGTGTCATCATAAACATCATCCCACCAATTAAAATTAATGGAATTAACATACCACCGATACCTGCTCCTGGCATTCAATACACTCCCTATTCTTTTAAAGTCATGATTAATTCTAACAAATTTTAGACAATTACTCTATATATAAAGCATTAAAGTTAAAATTTCTTTGCATTTTCTTCATTGAATCCATATTCTTCAAAGAATGCTTCACGGAATTCCAATAAATTATCATCCATAATCGCTTGACGGACTTGCTTCATCACATTTAGTAAGAAATATAGATTGTGATATGACGTTAAGCGCATGCCAAATGTTTCATCACATTTAATCAAATGACGGATATAGGCACGGGTATAGTTACGACATGTATAGCAATCACATTTTTCATCTAATGGACGAAAATCACGGGCGTATTGCGCGTTTTTAACGACTAAACGTCCTTTACTTGTCATACATGTACCGTTACGGGCAATTCGCGTTGGTAACACACAATCGAACATGTCAACTCCACGAATAACTCCATCAATTAAAGAGTCAGCTGTCCCAACACCCATTAAGTAACGTGGCTTGTGTTCTGGGATAAGCGGTGTTGTATATTCTAATATTGTATTCATCTCATGTTTCGTTTCACCCACTGATAATCCACCAATAGAGTAACCAGGAAAGTCCATTGCCACAAGATCACGGGCGCTTTGTTGACGCAAATCTTTGTAACCAGCTCCTTGAATAATACCGAATAGCCCTTGACGGTCAGCATTCGCATGTGCTTTTAAGCCACGTTCAGCCCAACGACTTGTCCGATCAATTGATTTTTTCACGTAATCATGGCTTTCATAAAATGGTGGACACTCATCGAAACTCATCATAATATCTGGTCCTAATTTATTTTGAATTTGAATCGCTTTTTCCGGTGATAAAAACATTTTAGAACCATTTAAGTGGTTTCTAAAGTGCACACCTTCTTCTTCGATACGACGCATGTCACTTAAAGACCAAACTTGAAAACCTCCTGAATCCGTTAAAATACCTTGATCCCAATTCATAAAACGGTGTAATCCACCTGCTTCTTCTACAATATCTTCACCAGGTCTTAACCATAAATGATACGTATTGCTAAGGATAATCCCCGCACCCATATCTTTTAATTCCTCTGGTGCCATTGTTTTAACCGTTGCTAACGTGCCAACTGGCATAAACATTGGTGTCGGAAACGTGCCATGTGGTGTAATAATTTCACCTAAACGCGCTCCTGTGTGTTTTTCTTTTTTTATCAGTCGATATTTAATCGCTGGTTCTGTCATCTATATCCCTACTTTCTTATTATTTAACAAACATGGCATCGCCAAAACTAAAGAAACGATATCTTTCAGTCACAGCATGTGCATAGGCCGCCAGTGTTGTTTCTCTGCCTGCAAATGCACTAACCAACATAATTAATGTTGACTTTGGTAAATGAAAATTAGTTGAAAAAGCGTCAACCAATTTAAATGTATAACCTGGTTTGATAAAAATATCTGTCCAACCACTATCTGCGTGAATCTCACCATTGAACTTGATGCCAATTGTTTCTAATGTCCGAATCGAAGTGGTACCGACTGCAACAATTCGACCACCAGCGGCTTTAATCGCACGTAATTCGGTAGCTGCTTCTTCTGTTAAACGATAAAATTCACTGTGCATTGTATGATTTTCAACATCATCAACACTAACAGGTCTAAAGGTTCCTAAACCAACATGCAGTGTTAGGTAAACCAATTTAACCCCTTTAGCAGCAATCTTTTCTAACAAATCTTTCGTGAAATGTAATCCAGCTGTTGGTGCTGCTGCTGAGCCATTTTCTTTTGCATAAACAGTTTGATAGCGGTCGTTATCTTCGAGTTTTTCTTTAATATATGGTGGTAATGGCATCTCACCAAGTGATTCTAATGTTTCTAAAAAAACACCATCATAGGTGAAGTCAATCATACGACCACCATGTTCTAACTCTTCCGTAACCGTTGCCATTAATCGTCCGTCACCAAACGAAATGACAGTCCCTTTTTTCGCACGCTTTGCTGGCTTAATCAGTGTTTCCCACGTGTCACCTTCAGTATTAGTTAATAACAACACTTCCAAGTGTCCACCAGTATCGGGCTTTTCACCATGTAAACGCGCGGGTAAGACGCGAGTATTATTCATCACTAGAGCATCTCCAGGATGAAGTTCATCAATAATATCTGAAAAATGCTTGTCTTGCATCTGACCAGTTTTGCTGTCTAATACCAATAATCGAGAAGATACTCGATTTTTCAAGGGTGTTTGTGCAATTAATTCCTCTGGTAAATAAAAATCAAAATCTGAAGTACTTAATGTCATTATCGTCACCTTTTCTTTTTTACAGTCTCCTGTTGTATTCTATCATCTTTACGCAAAAATAAAAACATATCAAGTAAGTAATTCACTGAATTCATATCAATCATCCAACTTATCTCGAATAGAAAAAGCCATTATGCGAAAATACGCAATAATGGCTTTTCCTGGTTATTAGTTTGAATAAAATTAATGTTTCGGATGATGAGTATCATGTGGGTGATTTAACTTCTCAGTAGCTTTTTCTTTTATATCTTCTGAGAATGCTTTCGTTTTACCCATTGCTTGATCTACCTTACCTTCAGCTTGTTTCATAGGGTCATGAGCCATTTTACCCGCCATTTCTTCCGCGTGACCTTTTAATTGATCACTCGAGCCAGCACCCATCATTTTATCAACAAATTGCGTAGTATTATTTGCAATGTCATTGACAACTTCTTTTGAGCCACCCACTAATTGGTCAACGATACCTTCAGCACGTAAATCATCATTGTCTAACTTATCTCCAGCAAATTCTTTCACTTTACCTTTGATTGTATCCTTATTATAATGTGGCTCTTGCATCTTTTTCCAAACAGCATAAGCAAAAACTGCACCTGCTGCACCAATAACTAATCCCGCTTTTTTCTTCATATATCGTCACCTTCCTGTTTATTATATGTAGATTATTATAACGCACTTTTAACAAAAAAGCTCATGAAACACCTTACACTTTCATTTAATAAGCTCATTTGTTTTATTTGAATGATGACGTATGACTCTCGTTACGTCAACTAAGTCTATTGTAACCTATAAAGAACCGTAAAACATTGTACCAAAGTCTGATATCTTGATTTATAGTATAAATAAAAGCCCTCTCATCATTGTGAGAGGGCCTAACTATTTAATTATTAAGCTAAAACTAATTCTTCAGTTTCTTCTAATTCATCTGTTTCAGCAGCCAAATATTTTAATTTGATTGCTTCTTGTCGTAACTCATCTCTAAAACGTGGATGGGCAATATTAATCAATGCTTCAACGCGCTCATTGATTGTCTTACCTTTCAAACGAGCTGCACCATATTCAGTGACAATATAATCAACATCATTTTTTGACGTCGTTACAGCCGCACCAGCGTACAATGATGGCACAATTGTTGAGACTGTATCATTAGCCGCTGTTGAATTCAAAGCAATGATACCAACCCCATTTTCTGCCATTCGAACACCTTTACCAAAGTCAGACTGACCACCTGTTGACGAATAATATTTATTTGGTAATTTTTCTGAGTTACATTGACCTAGTAAATCAACTTGGATGGTTGCGTTGATGGTATATAAGTTACCTTCTTTAGCAATTTCTCTAATTGAATTTGATTGGTTTACTGGTACAAAATAAATATCTTCATTTTTGTGTAACCATTCATATAATTTAGGTGTCCCCATCGCAAAGGTAGTCACTGTTTTTCCAACATACGTTTCTTTTTGAGTATTGTCTAATGAACCAGAATTATATAAATCAATTACTTTATCTGGTAACATCTCTGTATGAAAACCTAAACGTTTTTTCGTAGTCAAATTATTCATAACCGCTGACGGTACAGATCCGTAGCCGATTTGTAATGTTGCGCCATCTGGAGCTAAATCAGCAATAATTTTACCAATCGCTTCTGATTTTTCATCAATCACTGGTTCAGGGATAGTTGGTAATGGTTCACTACTTTCGATTAATGCTGTGACATCATCAATATGAACATGATGATTTTCGCCATATGTATACGGACAATTTTCATTTACTTCGATAATGATTTTTGAAGCTGAATCTAATAATCCTCCAACGTATGCGTTTGCTAAACCTAATGAGAAGTAGCCTTTCTCATCCATAGGTGATGCATTAAACATCAAAACAATTTCTTCTTCACGCATTTTAATTAAATCAACCGTGTCACCAAAATGGTTTGGTAACAACTCGACTACACCATCATTCATTAACTGACGGTCACCGCCTAAAAAGATTGAAATTTGTTTTAATTTGTCTTTTGGTAAATCATAAGTTGGTACATTCGTTAGCGTTCTGTAAAGTTTATTGTCATCAAGTCCTTCATATTGACACAATGCATCATGAAGTAATTTTGGTTCACCGGGGGCAATTGGGTAAACAACTGCATCTCCTGGGGATAAGAATTTTATTGCATCTTCTGGGCTCATCTTTTTTTCATTATACTTCGTTTGTAAGTCTTTCATTATGCATCCATCCTCCAATGATTGATTATTCCTTATTGATTTTTAAATGTTGCAGCACGTTTTTCAATAAAAGCTGTCATACCTTCTGTCTGGTCTTCAGTCGCAAATGTTAAGCCAAATAACTCTGCTTCTAAGCCAAGTGCTTGGTCAATTGGCATTTCATAACCAGTTTTGGCCGCTTCTTTAACGAATTTAACGGCAATCGGGCCTTTTTTAATGATTTTTTCTGCATAAGCTATTGTTTCAGCCAGAAGTGCTTCTGGTTCAAATACGCGATTAAATAATCCGATTGATAACCCTTCTTCAGAGCGGACATTAGCTGCTTCAAACATTAGTTCTAAAGCTTTCGGTAGTCCGATAATACGTGACAACCTTTGCGTGCCACCAAAACCAGGAATCACACCTAAATTAACTTCTGGTAAACCGGCAACTGCTTTGGTTGAAGCAAATCTCACATCACAAGCCATAGCCAACTCTAAACCACCACCTAGAGCATAGCCATTAATTGCCGCAATAACTGGAATTGGTAGCTCATCAATGGCACGGAAAACACGATTACCTAATAAGGAGAATTCACGTGCCTCAAGTGCTGTCTTAGCTGCCATTTCTTTAATATCGGCTCCTGCAACAAAAGCCTTCTCGCCAGAACCAGTAATGATTAATACACGGACTTCACGCATGTTTAATGACTGAACAGCTTGTTCAATTTCTTCTAACGTCTGTTGATTCAAAGCATTTAAACTTTGCGGACGGTTAATTGTTAATGTGGCAATTTGTTTATCTATTTCTAATAAAACTGTATTGTAGTGTGTCATCTTTGCTACCTCCGTTTAGTTATCGTACGTGTAGAATCCACGACCAGTTTTCTTACCTAAATAACCAGCAGCCACATATTTTTTCAATAATGGACATGGACGATATTTTGGATCGTTAAAGCCATCATACAATACTTGCATAATTGATAGACACGTGTCTAAACCAATTAAATCAGCTAATTTCAATGGGCCCATTGGGTGATTCATTCCTAATTCCATTACTTGGTCAATCGCTTCTGGTGTCGCAACTGATTGATACAAAGCAAATGCTGCTTCATTAATCATTGGCATTAAGACACGGTTAGAAACAAAACCATATGAGTCGTTAACTTCAACTGGAACTTTATTCATTTTTAGACTTAATTCGTGAATCACATCGTAAACATCATCACGTGTTTGAATACCACGGATAATCTCAACTAATTTCATGACTGGTACTGGATTCATAAAGTGCATTCCAATAAAACGCTCCGGATGACTAACTACGGCAGCTAAGTCCGTGATTGGTAATGATGACGTATTCGTTGATAAAATCACATCTTCAGAAACAATTTCATCTAATTCTTTAAAGATGGCTTTTTTAATCTCAAAATTCTCAACGGCAGCTTCAATAACTAATTGACAGCTAGCAGCATCTTTTTTATCCGTTGATAATGTAATTCGGTCTAAAACAGCTTGCTTTTCTTCTTCTGTTTTACGCCCTTTTTCAACATCACGTGTTAAGTTTTTCGTGATGTTTGCTAACCCTTTTTCAGCGAATTCTTGTTTCACATCATTTAAGATTACTTGGTATCCTGCTTGCGCTGATACTTGCGCAATCCCGTTACCCATTTGTCCTGATCCAATAACCATAATTTTTTCTAAGTTCATTTGTCTTACTCCCTTTAAATTTAATTTAATCGTTGTCGTTTCATTTAATGATGTTTAGTTATATTCACATTTGATTAATACGGCATCACCTTGTGCCGCACCGCTACAAATTGCTGCAATACCATAAACAGCTTTACGTCGACGCATTTCATGAACGAGCGTTCCAATAATACGACCGCCTGAAGCACCAATTGGATGTCCAAAGGCAATCGCTCCACCGTTAACATTAATTTTTTCTGATGGAATATCTAACATTTTTTGTGTCACTAAAGTCACGGCTGCAAAAGCTTCATTGATTTCAAATAAATCGATGTCAGCAATTGTTAAATCATGTTCTTTCAACAATTTTTCAATCGCATGTCCCGGTGCACTGGCAATTAAACGCGTTTCAACACCACTTTCTGCGTGTCCCAAAATTGTAGCTAAAGGTTGTATACCCAATTCTTTAGCTTTTTCTTCTGAAGCAATCATTAAAGCTGATGCACCATCATTTGTTCCTGGTGCGTTACCAGCTGTAATTGTATTTCCTTCTTTAAATAGTCCTTGTAGACGTTGTAAATCAGCTAATGTTGTTGTCGGGCGTGGTGCTTCATCCTTGGTTATAGCGATTGGCTCACCTCTACGTTGTGGCACTTCTACAGGAATAATTTCCTCTTCTAACACACCTGATTCCATTGCTTGACTTGCTAATTGTTGGCTACGTAATGCCCACTCATCTTGCGCTTCACGACTGATGCCATATTTCTCTGCACCGTAACCGCCATTAACCGCCATATGTTGATTGTAATAAGCATCCCACAAACCATCATGAACCATTAAGTCCACCATTTGTGAGTTAAACATCCGTTGTCCCCAACGTAAGTCTTTTGAAGCAAAAGGTGCATCCGACATACTTTCCATTCCGCCAGCTAATACCACATCTAAATCACCTGAACGAATCATTTGATCCGCTAATGTTACCGCACGCAAACTTGATGCGCATACTTTGTTAATTGTTTCTGACCCAATTGACCAGTCTAATCCAGCTTTAATTGATGCTTGACGCGAAGGTATTTGGCCCACGCCAGCTTGTAATACTTGCCCCATCACAACATAATCGATTGCATCAATAGCAACACCACTTTTTTGAACAGCTGCTTTCATAGCTGTTGCGCCTAAATCTACAGCTGGCACATCTCTAAATACACCACCTAATTTTCCAAACGGTGTACGTACCGCACTTAAAATTACACTTCGAGTCATTTTAAAATTCCTACTTTCCTGATAGTCTAAAATTGGTATTTCCTTACAAAATTGTTATGATAGCAGTGTCAATAATTTGATTTGCTGACTTAACTTTGAAAGGATGGTTTTCATGTATTGGAAACATATTAATTTTCAACACTTAAATTATTTTTTAATCGCTGCCCGCCACTTAAATTTTTCGGAGGCTGCTGATGAGTTATATATTAGTTACTCCACACTTAGTAAGGCAATGACACGTTTAGAAACCCAATTAAATGTGAAATTATTTGAAAAAAACGGTCGAAACATTAAATTAACGAAACACGGAAAAATTTTATCTGGACATGTCACCTTGGCAATGACCCATTTAAAAAATGGAATGGATGAAATCGAACGACTCACACATCAAGAGCAGGGGGAACTCAATCTATCGAGTGTTTTTACAGCTTCTTCCTTCTATTTACCGCAACGACTTGCTCGTTTTAAAAATGAATACCCTAACATGGATGTCTATTTAACCCAAACTTCAACCCACAATATTTTGGCCAATATTATTGAGGGGACAATTGATGTTGGTTTTTGTGGTGAATTTGAGTTTGAAGATTATAAAGATGACATCAATCGGGAATTTCTCTATGATGATGAAATCGTTTTAATCGTCCCTAAAAGTCATCCCTTAGCGAGTAAAAAACATGTGTCATTCTCTGATATTAAAGACGAGGTATTTATTGGCTACAATAAATCTGCTGGAATGAATTACTCCATTCGTACAGCACTTGATCGAGTAGCTGGTCCCGAATTTCATTTAAAGACCCTCTATGCCATGAATGAAGAATCTGGCGTTATTGGGATGGTACGGTCGAATCATGGAATTGCCTTTGTTTCCACTCGGAATTCCCTCGATTACGAAGAGATTAAAATTATTGATGTAACAGACTTGTCCATCATTTACAATATCTATATGGTTTGGCAACGTTCTGAATATTTAACCAATAGTATTAATGATTTCAAAAACTTCATTATCGCAGACAATCAAAAGTTTAAAATTTAAAATTTGTGAGAAGCATAAAGCTTCTCACAAATTTTTTTAAACAAATGCACCCATACCAGTTAATGCACGTGATAAAATTAGAGCATTAATATCATGAGAACCTTCATAAGTGTAAACAGCTTCTGCATCTGCAAAGTAACGACCAACACCGTAGTCAATGTTAATGCCATTTCCACCACAGATTTCACGGCCTAAAGCGACTAATTCACGTAAATTTAACGCATTATGCATTTTATGTAATGAAGCATTAACTGTATCGAAATCGCCATTTTCTTGGTTTTCAGCCAAAATAACTGATAATGCGATGTTTGCTGCAACCTTAATTTCCATACGAGCGATTTTTTCTTGAACTAATTGGAATTTGGCAATCGGGCGACCAAATTGTTGACGGTCAGTTGCATATTTTAGCGTCGCTGCTAATGAACCAGCTGCTGTCCCTGTTGCAATATGTCCCACATCAACTCGTGAGCCTTGAAATACGCGTGTTACATCACCAAATCCTTTGATTTTAGGTAAAAATTGTGACTCATCAATTGTTGCATCTTCCATAATAATCTTACAGTTTTGAACTGGACGTAATGCCATCTTGTGATTAATCACTTCAAAACTAACACCTGGTGTGTCATGGTGTAAGATGAAACATTTAATTTCGCCATCAGCTTCATCACGAGCAAAGACAGGAATCACATCTGCCGTATTTGCTGCGCCTACCCAATATTTTTCACCATTTAAAATCCACTTACCATTCTCTTGACGAGCACTTGTTTTCAATCCTTTAGCAATATCAGATCCATTCAATGGTTCCGTTAAAGCAAAACAACCTGTTAATTCAAATTTTTCTAATTTAGGTAAATAGTGCGCTTTTTGCTCCTCAGTACCACCTTGTGAAATTACCGTATGAGCCATACGATGAATTGTATACGCTGTGGCAATCGATGTGTCTGTACGTGCCAACTCTGTGAATAAAAAGGCGTTATACATTTCACTGTAAGTTTCTTTTCCTTCACGACCTTCAAATAATAATGGATTATTCATCACGCCAACACGACTATATAAATCATACACCTGTGTTGGAAATTCTGCTTTATCCCAATACTCTGCAATAACTGGCTGAATGTCTTTTTCAAGTTCTTTTCTTAAATTGTATAAGACTTCAACTTCACCATCTGTTAATTTTTTTGATAGTCCTAATAAATCTTCAGGATATAATTCCTGTAACTTTTCTAATTTATTCATGTTAGTTCCTCCAATAAATTTTTAGCCTTTAAGCGCTTACAACAACATGATAGCAGATATTAGTTTGTAACGTACGGAAGATATTTCTATAAATTTTTAGTACTTTTCACAAATTGGGGATTGCATCAGCTAATGCCCAATTGATAAGATTCATACGACCTTTTAATTGCAATCAATCTTATTTATTTCACAAAAAACTAATAAAAACCGCTACGATTCATTAAAAACATGGAATTTAATTCAAACAATCTGTGAAAAACGATATAGGTAACGATTTGGAAACGCTTTATTTTTTCGCTATACTACAATTAGGACACGAAAAGGAGAGAATCACATGACAAAAATCACAGAATTATTAGGCATTAAATACCCAATTATTCAAGGTGGAATGCAACATATTTCAAGAAGTCCCTTAGTTATTGCTGTATCAAATGCTGGTGGGCTTGGACTTTTAACGACTGGGGCACTAGACGCAGAAGGCTTACGAAAAGAAATTCAGACAGTACGTGCCGCTACAACCAAACCATTTGGTGTGAACCTCAATCTATTACAACCTAATATTGATGAGCTAGTTGATATTGTAATTGAGGAAAAAATTGCTGTTGTCACTACAGGTGCTGGCTCACCTAAAAAATATTTTCCACGCTTTAAAGAAGCCGGAATTAAAGTAATCCCTGTTGTCGCTGCTGTCAAACACGCCCATAAAATGCAAGATTTAGGTGTAGATGCGATTATTGCTGAAGGTCAAGAAGCCGGTGGTCATATTGGAAAAACCTCGACACTGCCTTTAATCCGTCAAATCACAGAAGCAGTTGATTTACCAGTCATTGCAGCAGGTGGAATTGCTGATGGAAAAGCACTAGTCGCTGCTCTAGCTTTAGGCGCGGAAGGTGTCCAAATGGGAACGGTCTTTTTAGCAACCAAAGAGTGCCCAATACCAGATGCATTTAAGCAATCTATTGTTGAAGCAACGGATACATCAACGATTGTTACTGGACGTAAAGGCGGTCATCCAGTTCGTTCATTACAAAATGAGATGTTAGCGAATTATCTGACATTGGAAATGGCTAATGCACCAGAGGATGAATTAGAACAGTTGACTGTTGGATCATTATACAGAGCAGTGGTTGAAGGTGATACTAAAACAGGTACGATGATGGCTGGTGAAATTTCAGGTTTAGTTAATTCTATCCGTTCGGTGGATGAGCTTATCCAATCTATCATGTCGGATGCTCATGACACAATTAAACATCTACAACTAAACTAACAAGTTTAGTTAGTAGACTATCTATCAGCCAATCCTTTCCTAGCTACTAGCTTTGGGGATTAGCTGATTTTTTTATATAAAAAAACCACCGACCTAGTGTCAGTGGAAAAAGGAGTTTATCTATTTACTTTGGAGGAGTAAATAAAATGAAAAAGTTTGTTTTGTTAGGGTTTGTTTTGTTGGTATGCTTATATATTACCCAGTAATTATGAGGAATTTATGACCTTCTTCGCGCTTTTTTATGACTTATTTGCTAAGAAATTCTTAAGCTTAACTGCTAGTGTTAACTATAAAAAAACCACTGACCTAGTGTCAGTGGAAAAAGGAGTTTATCTATTTACTTTGGAGGAGTAAATAAAATGAAAAAGTTGTTTTGTTAGGGTTTGTTTTGTTGGTATGCTTATATATTACCCAGTAATTATGAGGAATTTATGACCTTCTTCGCGCTTTTTTATGACTTATTTGCTAAGAAATTCTTAAGCTTAACTGCTAGTGTTAACTATAAAAAAACCACCGACCTTGTGTCAGTGGAAAAAGGAGTTTATCTATTTACTTTGGAGGAGTAAATAAAATGAAAAAGTTTGTTTTGTTAGGGTTTGTTTTGTTGGTATGTTTATATATTACCCAGTAATTATGAGAAATTTATGACCTTCTTCGCGCTTTTTTATGACTTATTTGCTAAGAAATTCTTAAGCTTAACTGCTAGTGTTAACTATAAAAAAACCACTGACCTAGTGTCAGTGGAAAAAGGAGTTTATCTATTTACTTTGGAGGAGTAAATAAAATGAAAAAGTTGTTTTGTTAGGGTTTGTTTTGTTGGTATGCTTATATATTACCCAGTAATTATGAGAAATTTATGACCTTCTTCGCGCTTTTTTATGACTTATTTGCTAAGAAATTCTTAAGCTTAATTAATCCATTCTTCTCTCAAAATACCATATTTAATGGAATCATAGTAATTACCTTGCCAATATCGTACTTTACGAATGACCCCTTCTTTTGACATACCTAATTTATCACCAAGTACTTGCATACTAGGATTCCCAGACCACGTCGTAAAACCGACTCGTTGTATGTGAGGAAATTGTCCAAACATTTCCGTAATCCAGTGTTTCATAATATAAGTCCCAACCCCTTGATTCCAGTTAGTTGAATCATATAATACCAACCCGACTTCAAGCCACTGCTTAAGTATACCATCTTCCCAATGAGCACTCACCATTCCAATAATCCGGTCATTTTGAACAATTAGCTTAGCTAAAGTTGGTTGAATGAGATATTTTTGACTTGTTTTTAAAAATTCATTCCAACTTAATCGGGGATTATTAAAATATGGACAATTATAGACCATCCATTTTTGGTCACCTTTTGGACCATAACTAATCTCCCACCATTCGCGTAAATCTTTTTCTTTTATAGACTTTAATCGTAATACCATCTAGTTGACAACTCCTTCTTTTACACCACCTCAGAAATACCAGTCTCACTAATATTGTTGTATTAATTGGACAAATAAACCGCATGGCATTCATTACCAGCATATTCAACAATCTGTCCAACAAATACACGCTTTTCTAGTAGCTATTTCATCGAATCATTACCAATTACGTAATTCGTTACTAACCGATTGTACACTTTTTACTAGCAGATTCATGAAGAACTATTTGAAGGTCTTGTTTGTCCATTCCTTGGTCTTAATACTTTTAGTTAATCATCAGTTTTGCCAAGGTACAAATCACATTCTTCTAATCACATATATCTACCTCCAAATCATTAAATTCATTATTTATTATAAGAAAGACTAACTTCCTCATCCAATTGTCATGATATTCTAGCTATAGTTTACCATTGCTTTTTAAGATTATGTCTAAAATAATATAAATGACGAGTTAAAAATAAAATCATTATTTTGTCACTTTTTTCATTTCCTAACCGTTAATTATTATAACAACGAATAAAGGAGCTACTAAGATGCGAGATAAACAATCCGATAAAACTTTTTTTGAGCATCTATATCAGGACTATGAGCAAAAAATTTTTTATCGCGCCTATACAATTCTAAATAATAAAGGACAAGCTGAGGACATCACGCAAGATGTGTTTGAACAGCTCTACGTAGACAGAAAGAGAATTAGGAAATTAAATGAACTTCATTTAAAAAAATATATTTTAGTCATTGTCAAAAACAAAGCAATTGATCGGTACCGAAAAAACCAAACACAAACCAATTATTTAAAAGATTACCATACAGATAGCGAATCCAACAATAATGTCACAGATTATCTAGATGACTTACTTTCTGAAGATAATTTTGACGAAATCACACAGGTTTTAGATGTCCCCTACCGCCAAGTTTTTATGTATCGTGTATTCTATGGTTTAAATACCAAAGAAACAGCTATGATAATGAACGTTTCCGAACCAACAATCAGAAAACAATACGAACGAGCCAAAAATAAAATTAAATCACTTATTGGAGGGCAAAATCAACATGACAATACAAAAAAATAAAAAATTGAAGCAAGCAGCAGAAAAAATGGCATTAAATGATTTTGATCAAGCATCTGAAACACATGAATTTTCAGATAACTATTACCAACGAAAAAAAGCATTTCTCAATACTATGGACAACAAAAAAAATATAGCGTTTATCTGGACAACCAAGCGTATCGTCATTACTTTAATAATTGTCTTGTTTATTATTCCAAGCACAACCTACGCTATCTCTAAACTATATAATTGGTATGTCGAAAAAAATCAGTATCAAGTATCTCTAGCATTTGATAGCAACCAAACTTATACTCACGAAACTCTTTACAAACTACACCTAAATTATTTACCTAAAAATATGGTCAGTGATCCCGATGCTCTTAAATACAGTCATCAGGACAACCTAAATAAGGGTGGCTTGACTTTTGTTTTATGGAAAATCAATCAGAAGGCCGATTTCAATGTCTTATTCTCTGAAAGTTACAAAGAGACAATTTATGGTGGTCATAAAGCTTTACTAGTCAAAAAAACACCATCTGTTACAAATAGAGAAGTTCCATTTAATCGTAGAGTATTTCTACTATTTGAAAAAGAAGGTTACATTTTAGAAGCCTATGTTGGTCAAGATATGCCTAACGAAGATTTAACAGCTATTTTAAGCAATATCACTCTGAAAAGAACAACCAAAGACAACGCGACTATATATAATGATTTTGACGATTATCAAAAACAAATAAAAAAATCTGACAGACATACACCAAAATCTAAAAAACTACCCTTATCTCGTGCAACTATTCAACACATTGGTGAACCAGTCATAATTACACCTTTAGATGGTAAAGTTCAATTCACGGTAGAAAAAGTCCAAGTATTTGACTCAATTCAGACATTGAATCTAAACAATTTCAATTTATCTTCTTTAGAACAATTACAGGAAAACAAACTTTTAGATGAGCAACAACGCTTGCTGCCATTTAAGCAAAAAATAATTAAAGCTGGTGATGGAAAAAACTCACTCGATCAGGTCATTCAAGAAAAAACTGTTAAACCAATTTTCATCTATCTTACAGCGTCTATCAAAAATATGGAAAATCATCCGCTTAAAGAATTACACTTGCAAGATGCGCCTATTTTATTACAACAAAATGGTCAGTCACTCGTTGATGCTTCACTAAATTTAGAAACAACAGCTTTATCTGGAGAAGTCGATTATCTTGATAACCATGGAACAGAACGCCATTTTTATCAACTACCAACCTTAAAAGCAAAAGAAAAACGTCTCATTCATTTCGGCTTTTTTATTGATGACTACCAATTATCCCAACTATATTTACCTGTCTTTAATTATAGTGCTAATGAATTAGACTCACCTGATCTTAAACTAATTGATATCAGACAATAAACTCACATTTACTAAAAAAGTTTAAATTAAATGAACCACAGACACTAGCAAAAATTCTTTTTTGACTACTATCTGTGGTTCATTAATTGTTTTATTCGTGATAATCATACCCTAAATGATGATAAGCCATTTCAGTTGCGACACGGCCACGAGAAGTCCGCTTAATAAACCCTTTTTGAATCAAATATGGTTCGTACATATCTTCAACGGTTTCTGTTTCCTCACTAATATTGACAGCAATTGTTGATAAACCAACCGGTCCTCCTTGATACATCTCAATCATCGTACGCAATAACTTTTGATCGACATAATCCAATCCTTGATGATCCACCTGTAATAAACCCAGCGCTCGGTCTGCAATAGCCATATCGACTTGTCCAGTGCCTTCAACTTGAGCGACATCACGCACCCTTTTAAGTAAACGATTGGCAATTCGTGGGGTTCCACGAGAGCGACGAGCAATTTCATAGGCACCTTCATCTAAAATATCTGTTTGAAAAATAGATGCTGAGCGTAACACAATTTCTTTTAAATCATCCTCATGGTAATACTCCATATGTGAAATAATACCAAAACGATCGCGTAATGGTGCCGATAACATACCGGCACGAGTTGTTGCGCCAATTAATGTAAAAGGTGGTAACGGAAAGTGTACGGGATGAGCTGTTGGGCCTTGACCCACAATAATATCAACATAAAAGTCCTCCATAGCAGAGTATAATAATTCCTCTGCTACACGGGGAAGACGATGAATCTCATCAATAAATAAGACATCACCAGGTTCTAATTCATTTAGTAATGCGACCAAATCGCCAGGCTTTTCAATAGCTGGGCCACTAGACGTACGAATATTAACACCCATCTCATTAGCAATCACCATTGCCATCGTCGTTTTTCCTAAACCAGGTGGTCCATATAAAAGGACATGGTCAAGCGATTCTTCACGTGATTTGGCGGCCGCAATATAAATAGTCAATTCTTGTTTGACTTTATTTTGCCCAATGTATTGGGAGAGATATTGGGGACGTAATGATAATTCTAATAACTCCTCTTGTGGTACCAAATCGCTTGATAACGCACGTTCTTCCTCAGTGGTCATGACTTAATCACCTCTTACTTTTTCATCAATAATTTCAACCCATGACGTAAATACTCATCTGTGGTTGCTTGTGGCAGTGCTTCAAGCTCTTTTGTAATCCGCTTCACTTCACGTTCCGTATAACCTAACGCTCGCAAAGCTTCCAAAGCTTCTTTTAACTCATGATCGCTCACAACAGCGAATAGACTATCTTGTTTGGCCATCGCTGTTACAGCTGGTGTATCAACTGCTAAATCATCTAACTTACCTTGTAAATCAAGGACCATTTGTTGTGCTGTTTTCTTGCCAACTCCTGGAAATTTCGTTAAATAAGCCGCATCTTCTGTTTCAATGGCATAAACCAATCCACCATGATCATCTAGCGCCATAATAGCTAGAGCACTCTTTGGTCCAATGCCAGAAACACTAATTAATTTTAAAAATAATTGCTTTTCTTCTAATGTTGAAAAACCATATAAAGTATGCGCATCATCACGAATCACTTGATGGACATAGATTTTTACTTCTTGATTATAGTAGGCAGAAAAACGAAAAGGGTTTGCAACTAAAATTTGATACCCCACTAGATTAGTTTCCACCACTATGTAATAAGGGCTCACAAAAGTCACTAGCCCTTTTATATATTCAAACATTCACTTCATCCCTTCCGTACATACGTTCCCTAAAATTGTACCATAAATTACTAAAATACTAAACTAAGGAATGTACAGAGTTTACCAGCTAACTTTCCTCTTGCCTCTAAAATCGCTAGTCCATCAAGAATACGTCAAATGACTCATTTCATTAGACAAATAGCATTCAAAAACGGATAATCTGTTTAAAAGCTATGGAGGGTATACTATGCTATCTTTATTTATTTCTATCAAAAAACTACTGACATCTATCCGCTATATTTTACAGCGTGACGACACTAAATCACTATTAGTCTTAGTATTAATCACATTAATTAGTGGGACTATTTTTTATTCAACTGTTGAAAACTTAACTATTTTAAATGCCTTTTATTTGTCATTCACAACCCTAACAACTATTGGTTATGGTGATATCTATCCACAAACAGATTTAGGTAAATTATTTACGATTATTTATGCACTTGTTGGAATTGGTCTGATGGCACTTTTTATCTCAGTTGTTTCTAGAGCATATCTTTATTCTAAAACAGATAAAAAAAAGGAATCTTCTCAGAACAATTTTTAATACTCATAAAAACCTACTCATCACATTTTTAAAATGACATTTTTATTATTAGCCACTCTAAATCAGTTATCATTAGAAATAAAAACTTAAAAGTGCGATAATATGTCTATTAGAAAGAATAATTTAACAATACACGACGAAACGTTAATAAAACGTCTCTATCTGACTTCGAATAGTTATAGGCGAAAGTTAATTACTCGTACGTATGATAGATTACTTCTTTTAAAGAAATGAGGTAGATCACATGAGTAAAAGTAAATGGATAGGCTACACTTGACTAGACAGAAAAAATAAGGTGTGATGAGAATAAGAAAACACACTGGAGGAAATGTCATGTTAGAACGTAAACCAAGAAGAACTTTTACCAAAGAATTTAAACAACAAATGGTAGATCTTTACCAATCAGGAAAACCTAGAATAGATATTATTCGTGACTATGAGTTAACTCCTTCAACTTTTGATAGGTGGGTAAAACAAGGAACAACCACAGGTTCATTCAAAGAAAAAGATAATTTAACACCTGAACAAAAGGAATTAATCAAACTCAGAAAAGAACTTAAAATGCTTGAAATGGAAAATGATATTTTAAAGCAAGCGGCGCTGATATTCGGACGAAAAGGCAAGTAATTAAAGCCAACAAACATAAATATTCTATATCAGCGATGTGCCGAGTCCTTAAAATATCAAGACAAACTTACTATTATCAGGAAAAGAAGCCATTACTAGAAAGTGAACTAGAAGAAATTGTGGAAATGATTTTTCGCCAAAATAAAAAAGCTTATGGCGCTCGTAAAATAAAAAAAGCACTTAGTTTAGAAGGCATCATTCTCAGTAGAAGAAAAATTAGAAGGATTATGCGACACAGAAACCTCGTTTCTGTGTATACGAAAGCTTATTTTAAGGTGGTATCTTCTAATGTGAATGAGTCTAAAATAACCAATCAATTAAAACGTCATTTTAACTCCGTTATGCCATTAGAAAAAGTTGTCGCCGATTTAACTTATGTCAAGGTTGGCAATCGTTGGCACTATGTCTGTTTAATTCTTGATTTATTTAATCGAGAAATCATTGGATTTAGTTGTGGGGCATCAAAAGATGCCGAATTAGTTAAACAGGCATTTTATACGATTCCGTACGCCTTAACAAACATTCAGTTGTTTCATACTGATAGAGGAAAAGAATTTGATAACCAAGTGATTGATACCATACTAAATACATTTAATATCAAGCGATCGTTGAGTAGAAAAGGAAATCCCTGGGATAATGCCGTCGCCGAGTCAACTTATAAATCCTTTAAAGCAGAGTTCGTTTATCCCAATCAGTTTGAGACACTAAAAGAATTATCTGTGGCTCTTTATGACTATGTTCATTGGTGGAATCATTTCAGAATACACGGAGCATTGAATTATGTCACTCCGCTTAGTATCAGAGCTCAGAGATTAGCGATAGCTTCCCTTGAGGATGAGTCAAACTGTGATACGTGTGAGATAGCGGGTTGATTTTTATAAGTCAACACACCGCGAAAGAGTCACAGTTTGAGAGGCTCATGGTCAAGGGTAATCGGATAACAGTACCAATGTTTTGACACCTTATAATATTTGTCAAAAAAAGTGTTGCCATTCCATTCAGTTAATTTTTTTTGTTGTTCTACAAGTATATTAGTCATACTATTAGAATCTGTTACTATTAATTCTTTGATTTCATCTAAAGATACACCAAAAGATTTAAATAATTTAATTTTTTCTATTTCAGAAAATTTATTAAAACCATAATATCGGTAATTTGTTTTTGGGTCTATGTAACTGGGGGAAATTAAGTCTATTTCATGATAATAACGTAATGTTTTGATTGAAATATCAGCTAACTTTGAAAATGTTCCAATTGTATACATATCTTTTTCTCCTTACATGATAATTAATGATACCTTGTTAAGTCTAATTTTAAAAATAATATCATACAATTTCTAACTCAGTATTGCCACCTATGTAAACTCTCTGTCCCCTAAAAATCATTTGTTATTTATAAAACCGTTTATTGTTCCAATCAAAAAGGGAATAACAACTCCGATAGCAGTTAAAATAATTCCTAACTTTTGAGATACATTTAAATTTTTAAATTCAGTTTTAAAACTTATAAGAAGTACTATTATTCCTAAAAAACTTAGAAAACTTCCTCCAACGTAGATAATTGTCATTTTACAAAATCTCCTTTTTTCTAAAAATAGATACTTAAAAAGTAACTAAGTATACGTGATTTATATTAACTCCTGTGACTTTGGAATGGCAACACTTTTTTTGACAAATATTATAAGGTGTCAAAACATTGGTACTGTTATCCGATTACCCTTGACCATGAGCCTCTCAAACTGTGACTCTTTCGCGGTGTGTTGACTTATAAAAATCAACCCGCTATCTCACACGTATCACAGTTTGACTCATCCTCAAGGGAAGCTATCGCTAATCTCTGAGCTCTGATACTAAGCGGAGTGACATAATTCAATGCTCCGTGTATTCTGAAATGATTCCACCAATGAACATAGTCATAAAGAGCCACAGATAATTCTTTTAGTGTCTCAAACTGATTGGGATAAACGAACTCTGCTTTAAAGGATTTATAAGTTGACTCGGCGACGGCATTATCCCAGGGATTTCCTTTTCTACTCAACGATCGCTTGATATTAAATGTATTTAGTATGGTATCAATCACTTGGTTATCAAATTCTTTTCCTCTATCAGTATGAAACAACTGAATGTTTGTTAAGGCGTACGGAATCGTATAAAATGCCTGTTTAACTAATTCGGCATCTTTTGATGCCCCACAACTAAATCCAATGATTTCTCGATTAAATAAATCAAGAATTAAACAGACATAGTGCCAACGATTGCCAACCTTGACATAAGTTAAATCGGTGACAACTTTTTCTAATGGCATAACGGAGTTAAAATGACGTTTTAATTGATTGGTTATTTTAGACTCATTCACATTAGAAGATACCACCTTAAAATAAGCTTTCGTATACACAGAAACGAGGTTTCTGTGTCGCATAATCCTTCTAATTTTTCTTCTACTGAGAATGATGCCTTCTAAACTAAGTGCTTTTTTATTTTACGAGCGCCATAAGCTTTTTTATTTTGGCGAAAAATCATTTCCACAATTTCTTCTAGTTCACTTTCTAGTAATGGCTTCTTTTCCTGATAATAGTAAGTTTGTCTTGATATTTTAAGGACTCGGCACATCGCTGATATAGAATATTTATGTTTGTTGGCTTTAATTACTTGCCTTTTCGTCCGAATATCAGCGCCGCTTGCTTTAAAATATCATTTTCCATTTCAAGCATTTTAAGTTCTTTTCTGAGTTTGATTAATTCCTTTTGTTCAGGTGTTAAATTATCTTTTTCTTTGAATGAACCTGTGGTTGTTCCTTGTTTTACCCACCTATCAAAAGTTGAAGGAGTTAACTCATAGTCACGAATAATATCTATTCTAGGTTTTCCTGATTGGTAAAGATCTACCATTTGTTGTTTAAATTCTTTGGTAAAAGTTCTTCTTGGTTTACGTTCTAACATGACATTTCCTCCAGTGTGTTTTCTTATTCTCATCACACCTTATTTTTTCTGTCTAGTCAAGTGTAGCCTATCCACTTTTAAAAAATTAGATGATTAATTAATTAATTTCCTGAATACAATTTAAAGACCCCATAATCGTTATGAGGTCTTTTGAAAATAATGTTCTCTATCTTTATCATAATTTCTAATTAAATTAGAAAACTCATTTGAATTTCTTTTATTCAATTCATTCTGTCGATTTCCGATAACTCTGGAATGAAAGCATACATGCGCTATTCAAAATAAGTCAAAGCGACAACAATCTCTTTGACTTTTCAGTGAGTCGTTAAATCAATCAAAATTATTAGGAGGTCCTACCTAATATTTAGATTAGAAGTCGAAACCTTTTTTTAATTTTCAACTCTGCCAAAAATCTTATCTATTGACGTCCAAAAACCAAAACAATGCTTCGCCAATGTTTAAGTCAAAATAAATTACTTATATTTTTCTTCTAATGAACTCATCCATTTACCAAGCAAAATTCCAAGGACTAGCATGACAATACATGCTAAGTAACTAACAACGGTAAAACCAGTATAATTAAGTGGAATAATCATCACAGTTGAAGCAAAGACAATTCCCAAAATAAAATGAAATAATTTTGCATAAGCGATACTAAAAATATAGTCCATGACTTTTGATAAGGCCAAAACACAAATAATCGCACCTATAGCTAATGGAATTAAGACACTCAAATCTAAGTTTTTAATACCATCTGACATCGCTTTATACATACCCATATAAACTAAAAAATTTGATGGACTTAGGCCTGGGACAATCATTCCTAGACCAATTAGTCCTCCTGCAATCAACCAAGTAAAAAAGTTTTGTGCAACATTACCCTGGAATATTTGACTACCAAATAGTAAAAAAGCAAATCCCAAAATAAAGGTTACAATCATCACACTCGTATCCGTAGACGTCCGACCTTTTTTCCCTGCTTCACGCCAAAGTGACGGAACAGTCCCCACAATGCACCCAATAAAAAACCAAAGAATAATCGTTTCAAAGTTACCTAATAGATAGCTCACGCCAAAAGATAATAGAAAGACGCCCGTTAAGCCCCCTAGACCAACAGGTAAAAAATATAAAACATTTTGTTTAAAGTTTTTTGTAATATGAGCAAGAAATGAAATAATCCGTTCGTAAATACCAAAGATTGCAGCTAATGCACCCCCACTAACACCTGGTAAAATAAACCCCGAACCAATAAACATCCCTTTGATAAATCGTAATAGCCAATCATTTGTTTTTTCTTTTTCCATAATCGTCTCCTTTAAAGTCATTATGGCTTTATCATAGCGATTTTTAAGGAAAAAGGCAAAAAATTCTCAGTAATTAATCACTGTTACCGTGGAATAAAATGGGACATTACCGCTATATGAGTTGTTGTTGACTGTTTTGTGGCTAAGAAGAAGGCATGCTGACCAACTTTTGACAATTGATGATCAATTGTCGGTAACTTCAATAACTTCCCACTTAATTGATTTTCTTGACCTACAATCAAAGGGAGTGATAAATCGTGGTCAAGATAATATTGTCTAATACCGGCTGCGTCATCGTCACTATTAGCAAAGATATAATCAAATGACTCATAATCCCTGACCAACTTTTCGCCAGCTTCATAGCCATCTTGATAAGTAGTGACACCCGTAATCACTAGTTTTTCATCTGGTTCGCTTTGATAAAAAGCCCGGTATGCTTTCATCGTCGCTTTTGCAGTTGCACTAATCTCCTCACCACGACTAAGTAAAATTGCTCCTTGATTTTTCCCACGTTTTTTTAGCCACTGAAAGGCTTCTAAATAGGCTGGTTCACGAACAGAATAGACTGATAGAACATTTGCATCTTCTAACTTTTCACAGCAAACAATTGGGCCATATTTCTGATAGTTTTTAATTATTTCTAACTCAATTCTACGTGATGTAAAGATAAGACCGTCAAACACTTTACACCGTAATTGCTCCAAATAACTCTGCTCTCGTAATATGTCATAATCCGAGGGTAGCAAAACAATCCGATAATCGGTCACAAATGCTGCAGCTAGAATTCCGTCTAAAATTTGAGTGAAATATGGGTGATTGGTATGTGGCAAAACCACACCAATACTTTCTGTCCGTCCTTTGCTTAAATCACGAGCAATATTATTTGGTACATAATCTAGTTGCTCAATGACTTGTTGAATAGCCAGACGTGCTTCGGCTGATACATGATGTTTATTATTTAAAACTCGCGAAACAGTCGATACCGAATACCCACTCTCACGGGCAATATCACGAATTGTTGTCACTTTGTGTCTCTCCTTTAATACCCTTTCAGCTTAAAATAAATCGTTCGATGCCTTCTTTAACACCGTCGTCGTCATTTGATGTCGTAATCAGCTTCGTCAAGCGTTTCACATCGGTAGGTGCATTTTCCATGACGATTGGTAGGCCGACCAGCTCAAGCATTGGTATGTCATTGTATCCATCACCAAACGCCGCAACTTCTTCCGAGCTTAGGTTTTCTTTTTCTAATAAATGAGTAATCGCTGTTGATTTTGTCGCAACACCACTAGTCACCTCTAAATGATAACGACCGGCACGATGAATAGCTAAATGTTTTAGGCCTAGCTCTGTTAAAAAGTAAGTTAAGTTTACCATAGTTTTCTCATCAAACGTAATCAACATCAGCTTAAAAAAAGGATTACCTGGTCGGTTACATATCTTATCTAACTCGGTAATAACTGGTAACACACCAGTTATTCGTTTTTGAAATTCAACTTCTTCGCAGTTTTTTACAGTATACCATGTCTGATGGTCATATAAGCTAGCACTAACCTGCGGAAAATAGTGGGTCAATAACACAGACAAGCGTTTGACTTCTTCCGTATCTAAAGTGGCTTCAAACAATGAGCTAATTCCCGTATTAGTTGGTCTAAAAATCAAACAGCCATTAAACGCAATTTGTGGACTAGTCAGTCCTAACGACTCAATTGTTGGTAACATTTCCATGGGTGCCCTTGCAGATACCAGTGTCACGGGTATCTCTAGATTGTGCATAAATTGCTGAGTACTGACTGATACGCTCCCATTTGACGTTAACAGTGTCCCATCCATATCCGTAAATATTTTTTTAATCATTTCCATTGCCTCCTAAAAAACGTTACTGTTCTATAACCCTACTGTACAGGCTAAAACGCGTTTCAGGTCAAATGAAAAAGTGCTCATTTAGATAAAAATAAAAACGACTGTCAGCAACTATGCCAACAATCGTTTAAAAATTATTGTAATGTATGTTTTATTCAAATAAAGGTAGATACTGACTATAGCCTTCCTTTTCCATCTCTGGTACTGGAACAAAACGTAAAGCCGCACCGTTGATACAATAGCGTAGGCCTCCCTGTTCAGCTGGTCCATCAGGAAAAACATGACCGAGATGTGAATCGGCTTCTTGACTACGGACTTCAGTTCGTGTGCGAAATAGCGACCGGTCCTCTAATTCTTGTAATGTTGCAATTAGACGCGTAAATGATGGCCAACCGCATCCAGCATCGTACTTATCTTTAGAAGAAAATAGTGGCTCACCACTGACAATATCCACATAAATTCCATCTTCATAAAAATTATCGTATTCACTTGAAAATGGATGTTCTGTTCCGTTTTCTTGTGTCACTTGGTATTGAATCGGCGTTAATTTTTCACGTAAATTAGCATCTTTGGTCATTGTCATTCCTCCTTATAAATTATCCCACAAGTCCATTTAAACGCAATTTGATAAATGATACAAGTAAAACAACTTACCCATTAATCCACTGATTTAATTGTCCAATTGGTAAACCCACCACTGAATAGAAGTCACCTTGGATACCTTTAACGAAAAGAGAGCCCATCCCTTGAATACCGTACGCACCTGCTTTATCACATGGTTCACCAGAGTCAATATATGTCATTATTTGACTATTGGTTAATGGATAAAAAGTCACCTCAACCACTTCCGTATACTGCTTACAATCGGTACCTTGTTGCAAGACTACACTAGTCATAACTTGATGAGTACGACCACTTAACGCTGTGAGCATCGCCACTGCATCGCTAGTCGACACTGGTTTTCCTAAAATTTGTCCATCAACGACTACTACCGTATCACAACCAATCACCCAAGCCTCCTGGTTAATACCTACGATTGCTTGAGCTTTGGCTCGTGCCAGTCGTTCCACATAATCATGTGCTTGTTCATTATCAATCGGTGTCTCATCAATATCAGCTGGGTGCACCTCAAATTGAGGAACAACTCGTTGTAATAATTCTTGGCGCCTTGGTGACGCTGAAGCTAAAATATATGTCATTTTCTTTCTCCCTCACTAGCTCTTGTTAACTATTTCAAAGAGCGTATAATTATTACCATAAATGATGATGTTATTCTTTGTCAATAAGGGGGATAGGTCTATGTTAAAATGGTTCACGGGCGGCAAAGAACGAACACAAACCGCTGTCGCAATTCTTGATGAATGAATTAGTTTGCTAAAAAAGGCTGAAGAACAACCACTCAAAGACTGTTTGCTTAATTATCAAGTCGAAATTCAACAACAACTTATCTCATTTCCGAATTTAGCAAGTCGGTACCAATTAATCATTTCCAACTGCCTAATAAACAATCATCTCGTACTAGATGACCGCCAGGCAAAATTAGCACAAGCAATATCAGATACCTTAAGTATTCGCTATATGTAAATAAAACAAGCTATCAACTAGTTAAGTTGATAGCTTGTTTTGTTTAATGCGGATCTTGGATGCGTTTAAATAACCGCTCCATATCCTGATTTGTAAAATGAATCAACACTGGACGACCGTGTGGGCAGTTATAAGGATTTTCACATAATGCTAAGTCCTGTAACAAGGCTCGTGCTTGTTGCTCATTTAAATAGTGATTAGCCTTAATTGATCGTTTGCAGCTCATCATAATCGCTGTCTTCTCGCGAAAAGAAGCGACTGTGACTTGCTTACCAGATAGAATATCATCTACCATCGCACGAATAATAGATTCTTCTTCACCCGCTGGATACCACGTTGGGTGTTCACGAATAATGAGACTGTTAGGTCCAAATTCTTCCAACTCTAAACCAATATCATTAAACATTGCTCGTTTCTCTTTGATGCGAAGTATCTCATCACGACTATAATCGAGCACAATCGGAATTAAGAGTGGTTGTTTATCCATCCCCACATCGCCTATTTTTTCCCGATAATATTCATATTTAATCCGTTCTTGTGCTGCATGCTGATCGATAATATATAACCCCTCAGTATTTTGGGCGAATAAATATGTCCCATGCATTTGACCAAAGTAGTCTAATTCAGGAAAATCAATGGTACCATGACCAGGTACTGCCTCTGGTTCTGTGCTATCTAATGAAGCCTTACAAGTTAATTCATCTTCAGTTTGGGAATCATCATTAGTCCGTTCTACTGTTAGTTCAGGATTCATAGTTTGTTCGAACGTGTCATTACGTAAGTCGTTTTTTAGCACAGTATTTTTATTAAAATTAGCACTAATTGACTGTTGAGGAGGTGATTCAACAGTATCTGTTTCAGTGACATAAAAATCACCCGTTTTTTCGACTATCTCAGTTTGGTCACGGTGAGACTTTGGAGTTGGACTCAATGTTAATTGTGTTGGTCTTTGCTCCATTGTCCGTTTTTTAAATGGTCCCGTATCGCTAGCAGCAGGAATTAAATTTTCTTTAGCTAAGGTTGCCTTAATTGCTTGAGTAATTAGAATCATTAGCTCTTTTTCTTTACTCAACCTAACTTCTTGTTTAGTTGGATGAACATTGACATCAACTAACAAAGGGTCCATCTCAATTTGTAAAACAGTCAGCGGATAACGTCCTACCATCAACTTGGACCCGTATCCTTCGATAATGGCCTTGTTTAACACATAGTTTTTAATATAACGGCCATTGATAATAATTGACACATAATTGCGACTGGCCCGTGTTAATTCTGGCAGTGAGATGTAACCAGTTAACTTAAAATCTAAATCCTGACTAGCAACTGGTAACATTTTTTTAGCAGTTGCTACTCCATAAATCCCTGCAATTGTCTGTTTTAGGTCACCGTTTCCAGTAGTCGTCAGCATTTTATTACCATCATGAACTAGCCGAAAAGCAATATGGGGATGACTTAGAGCGAGTCGATTGACAATGTCACCTGCATTAGCCAACTCTGTCTGCAACGTTTTAACATACTTCAATCTAGCCGGGGTATTGAAAAATAAATTTTCGACCGTTATCGCGGTTCCTTTGCGTAGCGAATGAGGTTTATGCTCCAAAATTTCGCCACCACTTAGTCGAATATACGTCCCGTTTGCTTCACCTGTCGAGGTTTCGAGTGTAATTTCTGATACCGATGCGATACTTGGAAGTGCCTCACCTCGAAAACCCAGTGATCGAATACGGAACAGATCATCGCGTGTATGAATTTTACTCGTTGCATGCCGTTTAAAAGCATTTAAGACATCACTAGCCTCAATACCCTCACCATTATCAACTACTTGAATTTTGCGCAGACCTGCTTCCTCCAAATAAATATCAATTTGTGTACTACCAGCGTCTATCGCATTTTCGACCAATTCCTTCACTACTGAGGCCGGGCGTTCAACCACTTCGCCTGCTGCAATTTGATTGGCGAGTATTTGCGATAATTCTTCAATCTTCCCCATATTGCTCCCTCCTAGTCAGTTAATTTTTGCTGTAAATCGTATAATTTGGTCATAGCTTCCATTGGATTCATTGTCAGCAAGTTTAGCTGTTTTAAGCTATCAATAACTGATTGCTCAACTTCTGTGATGTCACCAAATAAGTTTAATTGACTGATTTCGATTTGCTCGTCATTGGATTGATGATCTTCTGAATTAGATTGTTTAAAGACATCTACAGATTTCACTTCTTCAGCAACGACCTCTTTTGCTAAATCAGCCGCGACTTGTTGCTGTTCTAAGTGAGCCAAAATGACACTTACTTGCTCGTGTTAATAATTCATCCGGTAACCCAGCTAATCTTGCAACATGAACACCGTAACTTTTATCTGCCGGCCCATCCATCATTTTATGCAAAAAGACAACTTCTCCATCTTGTTCCACTGCACCAACGTGACAGTTTTTTAATCCGTCAAGGGTTTGCTCTAACACGGTAATTTCATGATAATGTGTTGAAAAGAGGGTTTTTGCTCTGACATGTTGATGAATGTATTCAATGATGGCTTGAGCTAACGCCATGCCATCATAAGTGGCCGTCCCACGGCCTAATTCATCAAATAAAATCAAACTATTAACTGTTGCATGGCGTAGTGCCTGATTAGCTTCCATCATTTCAACCATAAACGTACTCTGACCAGAAATCAAATCATCCGAGGCTCCAATACGCGTAAAAATTTGGTCGAAAATTGGTAAGATAGCTTTTTCCGCAGGGACAAAACAGCCCATTTGCGCCATCACAACGATTAATGCTAATTGTCGCATATAGGTACTTTTACCAGACATATTTGGCCCAGTAATTAGTAAAATATCAACTGCATCAGGCATCATGACCGTATTAGGAACATATTCTTGATGTCCTACAACTTTTTCCACCACTGGATGACGCCCATCAACGATTTCTAAATGATGTTGATTGGGTGTCATAGTTGGTCGAACGTAATTATAAGTTTCACTGACCATCGCAAAACTTTGTAGTACATCCAAAGTTGCTACTGCTCCGGCCAATTGCTGCAAGTGGCTGATATGTTGTTTAATTTCTTCACGAACAGCTAAAAATAAATGGTACTCTAACTCTTGTGACTTTTCTTCAGCTTCCAAGATTAATGTTTCCATCTCTTTTAATTCTGGTGTAACATAACGCTCCGCATTAGCTAAGGTTTGTTTTCTTTCGTAACGTCCTTCAGGAATCTCTCCTAGATTACTTTTCGTAATTTCAATAAAGTAACCGAAAACACGATTAAATTTAATTTTTAAAGTTTTAATCCCTGTTGCTTCACGCTCTTTCGCTTCGAGTTCGGCTAGCCACTGCTTGCCATTACGCATTGCATCACGGTATGTGTCTAATTGTTCATGGTATCCATCACAAATCAAATTACCCTCCGTTATTGACAATGGTGCCTCTTCATTAATCGCACAACTAATCAAATCTGACACCTCAGGTAATAGTGCCAAATCCATTAGCAACTCTTCCCAGATACCTTCAGTGTTCAAGCCTTCTAGTGTTTGGCGTAACTGTGGAATTTGACTTAATGATTGTTTTAATTGTAATAAGTCTCGACCATTGACATTCCCAAATGAAATACGCCCCACCAAGCGTTCTAAATCGTACACTTTTTTTAGATTTTCTTTAATCTCCAACCGTTCAAAATATGCATTTAAAAGACTTTCAACCATATTTTGTCGTTCATGAATTAAGTTACCTTGAATCAATGGACGATCCAACCATTGCTTTAGAAGTCGACCACCCATCGCCGTCTGTGTTTCATCTAGTAACCAAAGTAGCGTACCCTTTTTTTCACCCGTCCGAATAGACTTCGCTAATTCAAGATTATACTTAGAATAATAATCCATTTTCAGGAAATGGCTTGGCTCATAAGCAATAGCCTGCTGTAAATGGCCTAAGTGTCGTTTTTGAGTTTCACTTAAATAAGCAATTAAGTTCCCAGCAGCTTGACTCGCCAATGTATCGCTTAAATTAGCTGTTAAATAACTAAGTTCTGCATTTGGTGTCATCAGATCTTGTCTTGAAATTAGAATAGATAGTTGCTCTAATTTCTGAATCAACTCCGCAGGAAGATCAAAATTGACGACGATTTCTTTTGTTTGAAGGCTCGTGCATTCGTTAATGACACTATCGCTATCAAATAGATGACTCGCTTTTAATTCACCTGTACTTAAATCAGCATAAGCAAATCCATATCCAGCTTGTTCGCCTTCATGATACAAGGCCGTTAAATAATTATTCTCTTTGGCATCAAGTTCTTTTCCTTGAAGAACCGTCCCTGGGGTAACTAATTGAACGACTTCGCGTTTGACCATGCCTTTTGTCGTTTTTGGGTCCTCTACTTGCTCACAAATAGCGACTTTAAAGCCTTTTTCAATTAAGACATCAATATAACCCTGTGCCGCATGATGAGGAACACCACACATTGGAATCGGATCATCTGCATTACGATTGCGACTCGTCAAAGTTAACTCTAAAATCTGTGCTGCCTTTTCAGCATCTTCGTAAAACAATTCATAAAAATCGCCTAACCGGTAAAATAAAAAGGCATCAGGATACTGGGCTTTAATTCCTAGATATTGTTCCATCATTGGTGTGTTTTTCGTCTTTTGTGGCATCTTTCATACCCTTTCTTACTTTTTAATTAAACGTTCTTCAATTCCGCTATTAACTTCAGTTTCTAATAGATGTGTTAAGTGTTGTAATAAATCATTGGCTTCGACTAATTTGTCACGATAATCAATCACAAGCGGATGATTATCAAATTCTTTTTGTTTGGCATTTGCTTGACGTAAAGCTTCTTGTTCAGCAACGGGTTTGTCATAGTGTGCAAATGCAACAGCCTCTTTTTGGTGCTGTTTAATTTCGTCTACTAACTTCTTAAGCCCCTCATGCTGATCAATTCGCTGTTCAACTGCTTGGTAAGCCTTGATTGTATCATGATTATTTAATGACTCAATTAAACGGGCTAACGCTTTTTTTACATTATCTTCGTAATCATAACTGATTGTTGTCATTAGCATCTCTCCTCACATTTAGTCACGAAACGGTCGGTCTGGACTAATCATTTGTGCCTCAATTTTTTTCGCCTTGCCTGTCTGATCGTCAATGTCAATCACACAATAAGATAACATCGCACGACCATCTGTAACAACTTCAAATCTATGTGGTAAAGCCGTTTTAAATTTATCAATGACAGCTGGGCGTTGCATACCTAAAATCCCGTCATAAGGACCGGTCATCCCAACGTCTGTTAAATAAGCAGTCCCATTAGGTAAAATACGGCCATCATTGGTTTGCACGTGGGTATGCGTCCCTACTAAAGCTGAGATACGACCGTCTGTATACCATCCCATTGCTTGTTTCTCACTCGTCACTTCTCCGTGGAAATCGACAAAGATTAAAGGTGTACGTTGACGTGCTTCCGTAATTAATTCATCCATCACAACAAACGGATCTTCAATAGGTGTCATAAATGTCCGAGCTTGGAGATTAATTACCGCTAATTCAACTTGATTTACTTTTACAAAAACCATACCCACACCTGGCGTCGTTTCTCGTGGATAATTAGCCGGGCGAACTAATTTCTTAGCATCATGAATAAATTCAAAAATCTGATGATTATCCCACGCATGATTTCCCAATGTCACAACATCGGCACCATCTTGTAAAAAACCTTTATAAATTTTTTCTGTAATTCCACGACCGCTAGCGGCATTTTCCCCATTCACAATTGTCACTTGTGGACGATATTTTTTCTTCAACTTAGGTAAATATGTGGTAATTGTCTCTCTTCCTAATGACCCTACAACGTCACCAACAAATAATAATCTCATCTAATTTTTTCCTCTTTTCTAGTTACTACTTGTTACAGTTTATCAATATTTACTAACAAATAAAAGCTATCAACTGTTTGAAACAGTTTACAATACCTTTTATGTCATAATATGTTAAAATATAACCAATTATTCATGAAAGGAAGTTACCTATTATGAAGCAAGCAATTGTGGTCTTTGGTGGTAGTGGTTTTGTTGGTCAAGGCATCTGTCAAGAGGCAATTAAACGTCGATTACCAGTTATCAGTATTTCTAGGCATGGTAAGCCTCGAAAAGAGCAACCCTGGATGTCGCACCCACTGATTACTTGGGTACAAGCCGACATTTTTAACGAAGACACGTGGTCTGGTTACCTTGACAATAGTTTAGGTTGCATTAATTTAATCGGTATTCTTTTTGAGAATAAACGTAGAGGTCTAACTTACCAACGGTTAATTGTTGATGCTAATCACGTCATAGCTAACGCTTGTGAACGTGCACAAATCCCGTATTTATTTATATCGGCAAAAACTGGACCTTGTGGTTACTTAGCCGCAAAAAAACAAGCGGAACATGACTTGTTTCAGTTAACTAATCCGATTATTATTATACGACCGGGCTTAGTTGTCACCAAGCAAAAACCACTAAAATGGCTGCAAGGTGTTGGTATTAAATGTGCCAGCCATCTACCATTAGTCAATCATTTGGCAGATGACGCCTATCCCGTACCATTACAGCGGTTAGCCGCTGATAGTATTAATTATCTACAACGCGGAACAAGTACAATTGTTGCCGACATCAAGTAAGTATTAAGGAGAGACACATGAACATTTTAATTACAGCTGGTGGGACAACAGAAAAGATCGATAACGTCCGTCATTTAACTAATCAAGCTACAGGGCGCTTGGGAAAAGAATTGGCCGAAGCCTTGAAACATGACCAAGTGACAATTGACTATATCTATGGACCACAAGCCATTTTACCAACGATGGCAGAACCAACATCGATTATCTTTCACCCAATCCGTTCCGTTATGGATTTATATGATACAATGGAGCATCTATTGACCGAAAAAAACTTTGATTTTGTTGTCCATAGTATGGCTGTCAGCGACTATAAATTATCCCATATTGCAAATGAACAGTCACTTGCGACAACTTTAGCAGCGGAGATTAGTCAAAAACAACCACAATCTGAAGCAGATTTAATAGATTTAATCCAGCAAAGCTTAGTCCAGGCTCATCGGTTCCCACAACCAACAAGTAAAAAAATTGACTCATCAGCGGATGAATTAATTTTATTTTTAGAAAAAGCACCTAAGGTTATTCAGTCAATTAAAAAATGGCAACCAAACACGACATTAATTGGGTTTAAACTTTTAGTTGGTGTTACTGAAGAACACCTTGTTGAAGTCGCTCAAAATAGTTTAACCAAAAATCATGCTGACTATATTTTAGCTAACGACTTAGAGCACATTACAGATATCTCACACTTAGCTTTATTAGTTGATAGTCAAGGAATTGCCGAACGTTTCACAACGAAAGTCGAGATTGCACAAGGACTACGACAAGTAATGCTTAATAAAAAGGAGAATTAATTTATCATGTCTAGAATCTTATTAGGAGTCTCTGCAAGTATTTCTGCATACAAAGCTGCTGACCTAATTAGCCAATTAAGAAAATTAGGTCACACTGTTGAAGTGATTATGACTGACAATAGTACCAAAATTATTCCAGCCTTGACCTTGCAAGTGCTATCTAAAAATTTGGTTCATACTGACGTCATGTACGAACAAAAACCGGATGAAATTAATCATATTGATTTGGTCAAACGTGCGGATCTATTTATTATTGCACCAGCAACCGCCAATATTGTTGGGAAATTAGCTAACGGTATTGCTGACGATATGTTATCAACCACTGCTTTAGCTGTCCATGATGTACCCAAACTAATTGCACCAGCCATGAATACCTATATGTATACTAATCCTGCAATGCAAGATAATTTAACAACATTACGTCGCTATGAATACACAATTATCGAACCCAAAGAAAGCTTGTTAGCTTGTGGTGACTACGGTCCTGGTGCCCTAGCCGATATTCCTGTCCTGATTCAAGCGATTCAAAAACATTTAGATTTAAAGGAGTCTCATCGTGAAAACTAGAGAATTAACGTTAACTGCCATCTTCTTATCAATTATTTTATTATTTGCCTTTACACCTCTAGGATTTATTAATTTTGGTGTCATTAAAGCCACGCTAATTCATGTTCCTGTCATTATCGGTGCCATTGTATTAGGTCCGAGGGTCGGAGCCTTTCTAGGATTAGCTTTTGGCCTCATCAGTATGTTAAATTCGGCAATCAATCCTGGACCTTTATCCTTTGTCTTCTCTCCCTTTATTCCAATTATTGGGACAGATCACGGCAGTTTATGGGCGATTGTGATTGCTTTTGTTCCAAGAATTTTAGTTGGAATTATTCCTTACTATGTTTACAAATTACTAAAAACACGTTTACCAAAAATGAAAACTAGCTTGTCGCTTTTAATTGCCGGAATTTGTGGTTCTTTAACAAATACGTTACTTGTTATGAACTTCATTTATTTTCTCTTTAACCCTGCCTACTCACAACTAAATGAAGGTTTAGTTGGCGGTAATCTTTATAAATTGGTTTTAACAGTGATTATTACCAATGGTATTCCAGAAGCAATTATTGCTGGACTAGCCACGAGTGCTGTAGCAAGTGTCTTAATCAAATTAACTCAAAGAAATCGGACTTAAGTTGGACGATTTCCTTGAGTTTTTTTTATATACTTTAGTTAACATCAACACAACGGAGGCGAAAATCATGAGTCTGAAACGTATTGTCCTAACACTGCTGGCTGGCTTTTCATTAATTTTTGGTTTAATTTGTTTATCAACAGTGTCAATTACCTTATTTTGGATTGTCTCATTTGCTGGCCTACCACTAACAGTTCTCTATCTATTTAGTGATTACTATAAAATCGAACAAACCTAATGAATACATAAAGGGGGAGGCAACTAATGGCCAAAAAATTTATTTGGCTTCTTTGGATAATGATGCTAGTTGGAATTAATTATGGTGCATTTACCTTAGCAAGCTTTTCATTATTCGTAACGTCAGAAAGCACTCCACTTCTTTCTATTGACTATTTAATTGCTCTACTTATTGTACTAATTGCCAATTTTGTTTCCATTCAAACCTTTATCGCCATACGCCATCAACAAAAAAAATTAATGATTCTTGGCTTGATTATTGGTTTCCTACAAGCAATCAGTTGGAGTCTTATTCAGTTCTCAATTACAATGGTTGCTTTTTTACCTGTTTATTTAATGATTACAATTATTGGCTTTATCCTATTAATCATCTCAATTAGTAAAGTCATACAAACTATGAAAATCACTTAAACTTAGCGCTTAAGAAAAACTTAACGTTTTCTTTGCATGATTCTAGCAATTTGGTAACAAAAAATTCACACTTATTGACTATGATTTGTATATACCAACAAATAACCCTAACAAACTTTTTCATTTTATTTACTCCTCCAAAGTAAATAAAACAACTCCTTTCCTTGAGTACAAATGTACTCAAGGTTTTTTTTTATAGTTGCATGTTATAATTTATCAAAAAGAACTAAAAGGAGGACGACATGCCTAAAAAGAAACTATTAACATGGTTCTTCAGTGGCTGTATCTTGCTATTAATGAGCTTAGCCATTTATCAAACCTTTAACTATTCATCATACCAAGAAACAATTGCTAATATTACTAAAGTAACCATAACAAATCAAGAGAATCGGCAGGATGAAAAGCAAAATACTGACACTCACTATGAGCAAACTTTAACGCTTAAAATATTGAATGGTTCACATCGTGGCGAAACCATGACAACGATTAATCACTACTCACAGTCCCAAATTAGTAATCATCCATATCATAAAGGGAACAAAGTCTTTGTTAAAATTAATGCCACTACGCCTAATGCCGTTACCATAATCGATAGAAAACGTGACACAGCTTTACTAATTTTAACGACCATTTTCCTCATATTCTTATTTATGATAGCGAAAAAACGTGGTCTGTTTATTTTTATTAGCTTATGCCTAAATAGCATAATAATTGGCTTACTATTAATCTTTTACCGACAACAACCTAATAATTGGCTGTTACCGTTGATTGGTCTCATCAGCCCTTTACTCATCTTAAGCACACTCTTTTTGCTTAATGGCTGGTCAAAAAAACTCAGATTGCTGCAACTGCTACCTTAATTGGAACTCTTTGTACCTTCATAATTGGCTATTTAGTAATTACATTACTTGGACATCAAGGATTACATTATGAACAAATGGAATTAATTACAAGACCACCACAGATTATTTTTTTATCGAGCTTATTAATTGGCTGTTTAGGTGGCGTTATGGATATTGCTGTCACCATTACAGCTGCCTTAACTGAAGTCAAAAAACATCAGCCGAAAATCTCAAAAGCGCAATTAATCCAAGCAGGAAAGTCAATCGGTCAAGAAATAACCGGACCTATGACCAATATTATGATTTTTTCTTACCTCAGCGGTGCGATTCCGCTAATCATTATTTTCTTAAAAAATAAAATGTCTTTCAATTATACTTTTTCGATCGTTCTTTCATTAGAATTAGCACGCGCGTTAGTTGGTAGTATTGGTATTGTCCTTGCTGTGCCTTTAACAATTTATTTAGCAAGCTATTGGCTCGGATTGAAGGAGGGAAAAATCGATGTCCGTTAATACTGTATTACTACTAATTTTAGGTTTATTAATGTGGCGTATTGGTGGGAAAACAGGGCTAAGTACGTTTATTGTTCTCTTAATTAATTTAGTTCTAATGTTTGTGGCCGTCATTTTAATACGATGGGGTATTCCCATTTTTTGGTTAACTCTCGGGACTAGTTTATTAATTAGTGCAATGAATTTATTTGCTATTAATGGCTATTATCCCACAACCAAATATGCGTTTTTTAGTAGTCTAATTGTCCTCTTAGTCATGATGAGTGGTATTTATTTTTGTGTGACTCAAATGACGCTTCAAGGCTTACCTAGTGAAGAATTAATGGAGATGGATATGTACTCTTTAGACATTGGTGTCTCGTTTGTTTCAGTTAGTGTATCTGTACTAATTATGAGCCTTGTGGGAGCAATTAATGATGTCGCGATTTCTATTACGTCTGCTCTAGCCGAATTAAAAAAGGCCACGCCGGATATCTCACAAAAAGATTGGTATCAATCGGGCTTACATGTAGGTATTGACGTTCTGGGTTCTACTTTAAATACTCTGATTTTTGCCATCATTGGAAGTCAGTTAGCGCTCTTTATTTGGATTACCGATTTAAACTATTCATTATCAGACTTATTGAATTCCAAATTAATCGTAACTGAATGGGTAAGTATTATTATTAGTGGTGTGAGTATCGTTTTAACTATTCCAATTACAACTTACTTGATGACACATCACAAGAAACATTATTAAAAAAGATAGCTTCCTTCATGATGAGGAAGCTATCTTTTTTTATTAAATTTATACAATCGGATTCATTGGATTCCAAAATGGTAAAACGATTGGTTCTTCAATAAGTACTTGTTGTAAATCAGCTGGTAAGAACTCTTTCTTAATGACAACTTCATAAACAAATTCATCCATCCATGCATCGTCCATAACAAAGAACCCTTTGTCACCAATCTTGCGTCCCCAACTATTTTCCACTTTCCAACGAATTGGTTTATTATCAACAATATGGACACCACCAATTACCATCGCATGAGTTGGTAAACTTTCTCGATAATTAAATCTATCCCCTTTAGCCATTTCAAACTCAATATCAAATAAATTAGTGAAGTCGTATAGGTCATATGACATAATACCTTTTTGACGATCAAAATATTTCAGTACATCACAACCAAACCAAACCGGTTCTCCAGATTTAATTTGCTTAATAGTTAACTCCTTTAATTGACTCATTTCAATATTTAAATATTTGTTAACTAAACCATCTGTCATATTGTCTGATAGCGATACTTCATACAGTTTATTAAATGGCATCTCTTCTGTCGGAACATTTATAACTCCAACGTAATCATTTAAATCCATATCGACATACTCTTTATAAAAAGTTAATGGATCAAGATTTTCAAAAATTTTAAATTCTTTATCCTTAGTATAAAAAGTAAAATTAAAATCAGTTGGAGGTGTACCTAGATTAATGCACAAGAATCGATACACTGCTTCTAATTGTGAGTTTATATAGTCGTCTATTTCTTTTGCTGTTGCATTGTTGGCTACCATTTCTCTTAATTTATGTGCATCTTTGCGTAATTTACGATTTAATAAAGTATTAAGGTCAGTCGAATCAATACTGTTACTTGTTTCATTCATTGCATAATGTGGAACTAATCCATATTTTTCAACTAAAGAGATGATCAGGTTCCAATCACCACCATCTTGTTCAGGGCTAGTCAACAAGTATTGAACAGTCCGATCTGATAATGGTGAATTAGCTGTTTCTACAATATTTTGATAGAAATAGTTAGCTTTTTCGAGTTTATCCCAAAAAAACATATAATTTTGCGATAGCTCGAAATTATCAATATTATATTGTTTTTCTATTTGATAACGAATAACATTTAAGCATGCAAACATCCAACAACGACCACTATGATTTTGATTAGTTACACTATGTGAATCAATATCTAATGAAAAATTAAAATGATTCTCATCAATTGACTGAATATCCTGTGCAGACTTAGACACTCCATTAGTTGTAACGGCATGTTGTGCCACACGATTCTTTTTAGACTCTTCAAACTTTAATTGCATGTCTTGAATCATTTTCTTTGTTAATGTTTTCATAATCATCTCTTCTTTCATCTTTTTATATTTTAAAAAATGCATAAAACAAGGTAATGATAGTTGTGAATAAGCGATAATTCCATCACAATATCTCTCTACTGAATAAAATTGAGTTGAGATTATTGACACAAATCTAATAATATTTGAATCTATCAAGTACTCTAATAAACATAATATAACATAAATAAAATAAAGGTCAAATTTAAATTAATTGTTTTTTAAATTAATTTAAAAACAATTAAATACCCATATTATGTATTTAAATAAAATTAACAGATTTTTTTCTATTTTTAAATACAAAAAAACCCTAGAAATATATATACTTCTAGGGTTTTATTTTTTACAATTATACTAGTTGATAAAACTAATTCATAACAACTTCTTTTTTCGTTTTATAATAAATTTCACCTTTTTTAGCACCTAAAGTTACCGTATCGCCCTGTTGAATTTCACCTGTCAACAACGCTTCACTTAAACGATCTTCAATTTCTTTTTGAAGCGCACGACGGATTGGACGAGCACCATATTCAGGATCAAAACCTTCTTTGCTAATCACGTCAATTGCACTGGCTGTTAATTTCAACGTAATTTGTTGTTCCGCTAAGCGATCTACAATTGAACGACTCATAATTTTTACGATATCATGAATATTTTCTTTTGTTAATGGATGGAAGACTACTGATTCATCCACACGATTTAAAAACTCTGGGCGGAAAGCTTTCTTTAATTCCTCTAGGATACGACGTTTCATTGTGTCATAATTGTGTTTCGCATCAGTTGAACCAAAACCAACTGTTTTTTCGTCACGTAAAGCTGTCGCTCCAATGTTAGATGTCATAACTAATACAGTATTTTTAAAATCAACTTTACGACCCTTAGAATCAGTCAAATGACCATCATCCAGAACTTGCAATAACACGTTGAACACATCTGGATGAGCTTTTTCAATCTCATCAAATAAGATAACAGAATATGGTCTTTGACGAATTTTTTCAGTCAATTGACCACCCTCGTCATGTCCAACGTAACCAGGAGGCGAACCAACTAAACGACTGGTACTATGTTTTTCCATAAATTCAGACATATCAACTCGAATCAAAGCATCTTCAGAACCAAACATTTCAGCTGCCAAAGTTTTGGCCAATTCTGTTTTACCAACACCGGTTGGGCCTAAGAACATAAACGAACCAATTGGACGTTTTGGATCTTTCAATCCACTACGTGATCGACGAATAGCTTTAGATACCGCAGTAACTGCCTCATCTTGACCAACGACACGCTGATGTAGAACAGATTCTAAGTCCAACAACCGTGTGCTTTCGGTTTTCTCAACTTCTCGTAACGGCACACCAGTCCATTGTGACACAACATGTGCAATATCAGCATCAGTCACTTGCGTCAAATAACCATTATTTTGGGCTTCTTGTTTTGCGACTAATTTATCTAGCTTATCGATTGCTGTTTTTTCTTGACGACGTATCTTTTGTGCCTTTTCAAAATCTAGTTGTTTAATTGCTTCTTCTTTTTCTATCAGTAATTGTTGAACAACTTTTTCTTGCTCAGAAAATGGTGTCCCTTGATTAGCCATACGTAATTTTGCACGGGCTGCCGCCTCATCGATCAAGTCAATTGCCTTGTCAGGTAATTGTCGTTCAGTGATATAACGATGAGATAGTTGAACAGCTGCTCCAATTGCCTCATCTGTAATTTCAACATTATGGAATCGTTCATAGCGCTGACGTAACCCCTGTAACATGGTTGCTGTTTCTTCAGTTGTGGGTTCTTCAACTAATATTTTAGCAAACCGTCGTTCTAAAGCAGCATCTTTTTCAATATATTTTTGGTATTCATTGAGCGTTGTTGCTCCAATTGTTTGTAATTCACCACGCGCCAAGGCAGGTTTCATAATATTAGATGCATCAATTGCTCCTTCAGCACCACCAGCACCAATCATCGTATGTAATTCATCAATGAATAAAATAATATTACCTTCAGTACGAATTTCATCAATCATTTTTTTCATACGACCTTCAAATTCACCACGGTATTTAGTACCAGCGATAACTGTGCCCATATCTAACATCATTAAACGTTTGTTTAACATGTCTTGTGGTACTTCACCTGAGACAATTTTTTGAGCGAGACCTTCAACAATTGCCGTTTTACCGACACCAGGTTCACCAACTAAGACAGGATTGTTTTTAGTTCGACGTGATAAGACTTGTAATAACCGTTCGACTTCAATTTCACGACCGACTACGGGATCCAATTTTTGTCTCCGAGCCATCTCTGTCATATCACGTGCTAGAGAATTAAGCATTGGTGTTTGCTCATCACTATTAGCCTCTTTTTTAGGGCGTTTTTTAGCCATAGACGAGCCATCATTAGTCATGCCGATCCGTCTTAGCAACTCACTTTTAACACTTGGAATAAATAAGCCTTCTGTAACTAATAATTGTGTTGCCGAAATAATTTCATTATTCAACATAGCTAATAAAATATGTTCCGTTCCTATGCCTGTAGCATCTAATTTTTTGGATTCATCTTCAGCAAATTTTAAAATTTGTCTAGCACGTGGCGAATAAGGAACTAACTGATTTTCCGGAATTTCAGGTTGCTCATCAGAGCTATATGGAATGTCTTCAAAAATCATATCCAAAATTCGTTCATCATCTAAATCAAATAAACTTAAAACTTTACTAGCAATACCTTTTTTTTCTTTCGCTAAACCATATAAGATATGTTCGGTTCCAACCATATCTTGTTTAGTCAAACGGGCACATTCCTGTGCATATGATAAAACGTCTCTCACACGTTGCGTAAATAATTCATCTCTCATCCGGTTCACTCCTATCTTCATATCTTAAATGTTCCAATAATTCAAGCATCATTTGAGCCCTTAAAAAGCTACTATTATCTAATGCTAATAATCCTTTAGAATTTAATAATACAGAAAAAAATTTGTTTTTCTCGTGGACTAATCCATTCATGAATCGCCAACTGATCTAATAGCGCCCTTGCATCACTTTCAGTTAGCTCTGAACCAACTAAAGTTGTAAAATCTGTTAAATCATCACTGTTCGCTAACAATTCGATTTTAAAAATCCGAATATAGCCACCACCACCACGCTTACTTTCTACTTTATATCCTTTAGGAATAGTGAAACGAGTATTAATGACATAATTAATTTGCGAAGGTACACACTCAAAGCGCTCGGCAATTTCAGAGCGTCGAATCTCAATCTGATCCGATGCTTCTAATATCTTTTTTAAATACGACTCAATCATATCAGACATATTTCGATTATTCATTATTGCACCACCTTATTGACTATATCTGACCTTAATTATATCAGAATTAGTCAACAAGTTGATAGTATTTCGATCAATTAAATGAATTATGCGCAAGGTCTTATAACTAGCGATTAGGTACTAGTGTAAAACGTTTAAAAGCTTTATTCAAATAAAAAGATTAGAACTTTCCCTAGTCTTAATAATTTAATCACTTTTAATAATATACGCAATTAAGCTAAAATTTACGAAAAAATATGACGAGAGCTAACTAAAGCTCCCGTCATAAATCAAACTATTCAATTAGTAAAAACTATCAGTTCAAAATACAATAAAATTCTATTACATCATATCTGGTGATTGGATACCTAATAGTCTTAAACTTTCTTTAATAACTACAGATACTGAATAGACTAATGCTAAACGTGCCTCTTTTTGATCATCATCAACTAGGATTTTATGTTTTGAATAATATTTATTGAATTTTTGCGATAAATCAATAACATATTTTGCGATGACTGATGGCTCATATTTTACTGCAGCTTCTTCAACCTTACTTGGGAAATTATTTAAACTTTTTACAACTTCCCATGAATCAGGATCATTTAAAGTTAACACTTCTTTCTTACCATCATTGTGCCAATCAGATTTTCTTAAAATACTCTCACAACGTGAACGAGTATACTGAACGTAAGGGCCAGTTTCACCTTCAAATTGAATTACATCTTCCAAATTAAAATCAAATGAATTCATACGATCATTTTTTAAATCATGGAAAATAACAGAACCAATTCCGACTTGGTGTGCGACTTCATCTTTATTTTCTAAATCAGGATTTTTCTCTTCAATTTGTTGTCTAATTGAATCCACGGCTTCATTCAGAACTTCTTCAAGTAAAACAACTTTCCCCTTACGCGTTGATAATTTTTTCCCACCTTGCGTAATTAAGCCAAAAGGAATATGGTGAATATTTTTTGCCCAATCATAGCCCATTTCTGTTAAAACAGCTTTTAATTGTTTGAAATGAATCGATTGTTCATTACCAACCACGTATAAAGCTTGAACAAAATCATAGTTTTCAATTCGATACAAAGCTGATGCTAAATCACGAGTTAAGTAAAGTGTTGCTCCATCTGACTTACGAATTAAAGCCGGGTTTAAGTCATATTTTTCTAAATCAACAATGTCTGCACCTTTGTCTGGTTTCAATAAATTTTTCTCTTCTAATAAATCAATTACGCGATCCATTTTATCGTTGTAGAATGATTCACCATTATATGAATCAAACGTAATACCCAGCATATCGTAGATACGTTGGAATTCGCTTAATGATTCTGATCTAAACCATTCCCATAATGCAACTGCTTCTTCATCGCCGTCTTCTAATTTTTTAAACCATTCACGACCTTGTACTTCTAATTCGGGATCTTCTTCTGCTTCTTCATGGAATTGTACGTATAATTTTAGTAACTCTTGAATTGGATTAGCTTTAACGGCTTCTTCACTACCCCATTTTTTATAGCCAACAATTAGTTTACCAAATTGAGTTCCCCAGTCACCAATATAATTGATTTTAATGGGTGAATAACCAATTTTACTATAAATTTCCGAAATAGAATTTCCAATAACAGTCGAACGTAAGTGTCCCATTGAGATTGGTTTAGCGATATTTGGGGAAGATAAATCAATTGGTACATTTTTATTGTTCCCTTCATTACTATCACCATAATGCTCTTTTTCAGTCATGATAACATTTAAAACTTCATTAACAACAGGACCTTTTTCTAAAAAGAAATTCAAGTAACCACCAGCTGGTGCAACTTTTTCATAATGTTTAGTTGCTATTTTTTCAGACAACTCTTCAGCAATCATATTTGGGGCTTTACGATATAGTTTTGCTAATGAAAAAGTTGGGAAAGAAAAATCACCATTAGCGCTTAGTTTAGGCACTTCTAGTAAACTATAAATTTCTTCATAACTTAGTGACTCCCCTAGAATGTGATGTAAATCTTCTGCTATTTGTTTTTTATAATCCATACTGTATTCTCCTTTATGTTTTTAATTAATTTAATGATACTAAAAAATCCGCCTCTTATTATTTTCCTAATAAAAATAATAAGAGACGAATTATATATCCGCGGTGCCACTCTTTTTGCTGTAAAACAGCCACTTGTCATTTAAATGTTTATATGAATAATCGATAGTTGCGCTTCCCTATTTGTATTGTCTTGGCTTTCACTATCCCAAAATCGCTTTATCAATAATTAGTATCAAATAAGTACTTAATCTATTACTAGCATTATACCAAAAGACTCACTTAGTTGCTAGTTTAAACTAGCAACATTGATACAATTAAAATAATTACGTTCATCACACCAATTACAATTAACGGTTTCATCATAAATTTTGTCCATGTTGAGTAATTAACTTTTGTAATTTGTAACCCTCCCATGACTACTCCAGATGTTGGTGTTACTAAGTTAACTAAACCACAACCAGAAGCAAAAATCATAACCATTACATCTGGACTCATACCTACTTTTTGTGCAAGCGCTCCCATTACTGGTATAGACACATAAGCTAATCCGGATGTTGATGGTATTAGGAATGATAATAATAAATACAGTATATACGCGCCAATTACAAAGAGAATTGGTGATAGTGTACCTAACAGTGATGCTGCTTTATCTAAAATATACAAATCTAGATGTGTTGTCGACATTAAAGAGGATGCCCCACGTGCCACAACAATAATTAATACAACTGATAGCATATCAGAAGAACCTTGAATAAATGTACTAACAATTTCTTTTTCTGAGAAACGGTTCACAATAGCGATAGCTAATCCCATGATAAAGAACCACATTGCTAAGTCACCAAAATACCAATCACCAAAACTATTACCTGTTAAAAATGCTGTCCAGTTATTAAAAATTGTTACACCAAATTCTCCCCAAGGAATCAAAGAAACAATCATAACTAAGAAACAGAAAGCAAACAATGATAAAATAATTTTATGTTTTTTTGTAAACGGTATTTCTTTTGAATCATCTTTTAAAAATTCTTCATCCATATCTTTTTGTTCTTGTAAGGATAAAATCGTTGAGCCACGATCCGCTTTAACTTTCTTAGCATAACTCATTACGACGTAGATACAATACATTGTTGTCGTAAACCAAATAACACCACCAACTGCAATAATGATAACTGCATTTGGTTTAATACCAATTCCATTTAAAGCATCCATAGCTACCCCTGTTGAAAATGGGTTAACCGTTGAACCAATTACCCCAGCACCAGAACCTAATAGAACTGTTCCAATAGTAACAATCGTATCAAAGCCAGCAGCAACCATCGTTACTGCTAATAAACTATAGAACGGAATGGTTTCTTCTGACATTCCATAAGTTGAGCCACCAATTGAGAATAAAAACATTAAAATAGCGATAATCATTAATTCATTGCCTTTTAATTTTTTTACAACGTGCTGAATACCTGCTTCTAATGCACCCGTTTGTGTCACTAGATTTAAAAAACCACCTAACACTAAGATAAATATACTAATATCAATAGCATCTTTAAAGCCATTAAATGGCGCCATAACGATGTCATATAAATGAGCTCCTACCACATGATCAACCATGGTTCCATCAATATCTTGTGGTGTAAAACTCTGACCATTCAATAATTTGGTAATAATACCTAATACAATAATAATAATGAATAATATACTAAAGGAGGACAGTTCTCTCCTTTTTTTCTTTTCTTTAGCCATAACGTTAGTGTATAATAATTTAAAATTATTATACTACTCCTTTCATTTAAAATTTTTTAGGAAACTTAATCAACCAAAAAATCGGTAAAATATTTAGCGTCTAAAAAGTTTAAATATTTGTGACTATAGGTTATTCTTTTCTCTTTAATCAATTTTTTAATAATTGTGCTTGTCGTTTCACGAGTTGTACCGCTAGCCTGTGAAATTTGATTAATAGTGACAGGACAAGGAATTGTTACATTACCACGTGGGTACTGTTTTTCACCTAACTCTTTACATAGCAATGCTAGCGTAGCTGTTACACGGGTATCAGCATTATTTAATGTCCCTTTTTGAATTTTTATAATTTGTAATTTTAACATTTCAGACTGCTTGGTAATCCAGTATTTCAGTTGATAACTGTTATTACTTAAAATATCCGAGAAAATGTCTATAGGTATTGATATTACTTCAATATCAGTATGTGCAATAGCTGAGTAAAAATGGTGCTTATCCGTAAATAATCCCACTCTAGGAAATAGTTGCTTTGATTTTATATAATGCAAATAAAAAAAAGTGCATGTAGGGTCAGTTTTTTCTAGTCGTATTACACCTGATTTCAAAAAATAGACTGCATTAATTGTATCGCCTGGATCAAATAGTACTTGACCTTTTTTATAACTTCGGACGATGCTAACAGACTGCATTTTTTTAATATCTTGATCTGAAATATAACAAAAATCTTTCTGATGTCTACCAATTTCTTCTATTGTCATTGTTTTATCTTCTCCTCGTTAACTCAGCTATCGACACTATTAAAACGTATGTTTTATAGCGTAATAACTGTTCCAACTGATTCATCATCTGAGATAGCTTCTAAACAATCTAATGATGTTATAATCGCTTCTTTTCCAGGGTTGTTTTTAGCGAATTGAATAGCAGCTTCAATTTTAGGTAACATGCTACCTGGAGCAAAGTGACCCTCTGCAGCAAAATTTTCCAACTCTACTACGCTAACATTGGTCAATTTTTGTTCATTTTCTTTACCATAATTAATATAAACATAATCTACTCCAGTTAAGATAATGAACTTATCTGCCTGAACTAAATGTGCTAACTTTTCTGAAGCAAAGTCTTTATCAATAACTGCTTCAACACCTTGTAAATTTTCCCCAACAACTGGAATGCCACCACCACCACAAGAAATGGTAATAACGCCATTATCAACAAGTGTATTAATAACGTGAGCTTCATGAATACCAATTGGTTTTGGACTTGCTACTACTTTACGCCAACCACGTCCCGCATCTTCTTTAAAAATAGCACCTGTCTTTTCGGCTTCTTCTTTGGCAAGCTCTTCGGTTAAAAAAGGACCAATAGGTTTTGTTGGATTTTCAAATGCTGGATCTTTTGGATCGACAACAACTTGTGTCACAATAGTGGCAACTTCTTTTTCAATTCCAACTGCCTTTAATTCATTAGCCATTGCATTCGATAACCAATATCCAATACTACCTTGAGTCATGGCCACACAAGTATCTAACGGCATAGCAGGATTTTTTTCTGAATTGGCTGCTTGTTGTTGCAATAACAAATTACCTACTTGCGGACCATTTCCGTGAGAAATAATTAATTTATAATCGCTTTTGACTAAATTCACTAAATGTTTGGATGTCTTAATTAATGCTTCTTGTTGTGCTTGAGCACTTGCATCGTCTGAAAGAATCGCATTTCCACCTAAAGCTACGACAACTTTTTTTTCCATGACTACTCCTCTTTCCACTTATATTTTAAAGAAAACAGCATGAGAATTATCTATCATGCTGTTTTCTACTAGCTAATTGTTATACTTTTGGTATAAATAAGTTACCTAGTGTAGCTGCCATAATCGCCTTAATTGAATGCATTCTATTTTCTGCTTCTTCAAATTGACGAGCATATTTACTTCTAAAGACTTCATCTGTAATTTCCATCTCAGATACACCAAATTTTTCTTCAACCATTTTTCCATACTCTGTTTCAGTATCATGGAAAGCAGGTAAACAGTGTAAAACAATTAAATCCCCATCCATATTACCTGTTGCTTTTAACATATCCATATTAACTTGATATGGTTTTAATAAATTAACACGTTCTTCAAATTTATCTTCCTCACCCATAGATACCCAGACATCTGTATAAAGAACGTTAGCATCTTTAGCTGCTTCAGAAACATCATCAGTAATAACTAATTTACTACCAGATTCTGCCGCAAATTTATTTGCATAATCAATTACTTCTTGTGTTGGGAATAATTCTTTTGGTGCACAAATTCTAACATTAACACCTAAAATTGCACCTGTTACGAGTAAACTATTAGCCATATTATTACGTCCATCACCAGCGTATACTAGATTGATTCCTTCTAAGTGACCAAAATTTTCTTTAATTGTCATAAAATCAGCAATCATTTGAGTTGGATGCCATTCGTCAGTTAAACCATTCCAAACTGGTACTCCAGAGTATTTTGCTAATCCTTCAACAACTTCTTGGCTGAAACCACGGAACTCAATACCATCAAACATACTTCCTAAAACAATCGCAGTATCTTCAACTGATTCTTTTTTTCCTAATTGAATATCATTTTTACCTAAATATTCTGGTTGAGCTCCTAAGTCAACTGCTGCAACCGTAAAAGCCGCACGTGTTCGTGTTGATGTCTTTTCAAATAAAAGCGCAATATTTTTTCCTTCTAAATAGCGATGTGGAATACCTCGTTTTTTTAAATCTTTTAGATGAATCCCAAAATCAATTAAATATTCAATTTCTGCACGAGTAAAATCTTTTTCTGCTAATAAGCTACGACCTTGAAATACTGAATTCATATCTTACACCCCTAATTTTAGTTTTATTAAATATCTTCTCTCACTAATGGCATACTCATACATCTTGGGCCACCACGACCACGAACTAGTTCACTACCTGGTATATAATTTAATTTAACGCCTGCTTCTTCCAATAATTTATTTGTTATAGTATTACGATCATACACAATTACTTCACCAGGTGCGATTGTCAATGTATTTGAACCATCATTCCATTGCTCTCTCGCAGCTGCGGTAATATTATTACCACCACAACGAATTAATTTAACTTTATCTATATGTAAATATTTACATAAAATATTCTCTAACGTATCTTCTTCACGAATAATATCTAATCCACCATTTTGACCTTCCGAGATTGAATAAACAACTAAGTCTCCTTCAATTTCTGGATGAATTGAGAATTTATCATAATCTACCATTGTAAATACTGTATCTAAATGCATAAATTTACGACGTTCACCAATATCAAAAGCTAAAATGTGCTTAAACCCAATGTTTTCTTTAAAAATATTTTCTGCTAATTTTTGAATAGATGCTGCATCTGTTCTTTGAGAAATCCCAACAGCTAATACATCTTTAGAAAGAACTAATTCATCTCCACCTTCAATACGTGTCGGTTGTTCACGATCGTATACCAATGGAACATCTTTACCAGCAAAACGTGGGTGATATTTAAATATGTATTCAGCAAAAATTGATTCACGATTTCGTGTAATTGCATACATTCTGTTAAGCGATACAGCATGACCAATTGTCGCAAAATTATCGCGCGTAAAATATAAGTTTGGCATTGGATCGATGACAAATGGATAATCTGATTCAACCATATCAGTTAAATTTTTCACTTCAAATTTTGGTAACTCAACTTTTTGCATTCCTGCCATTGTTTTATCGATTAAATCACGATTATTATCAAATGATAATAATAATTCACGAGCTTTTTCGCGAGCAGTATCACTTTTAATATTAGCTTCCTCTAAATATTGATCAATAAATTGTGTACGAATTTCGTCATTAACCAATGATTCCGCAGCTAAGTCTTCTAAATAAAGCGTTTCAATACCTTTTGACTGTAATAATTTTGCAAAATTATCATGTTCTTTTTGAGCTTGTTCTAAAAATGGAATATCATCAAATAATAGCCTTTCCAAATAATCGGGCATTAAATTTTCCAATTCTTTACCTGGACGATGCAGTAAAACGGATTTTAACTTACCAATCTCTGAATAAACATTAATAGGGCGACTCATTTTTAAAAACCTCCTAAGTAATTTTAATTATCTCTTCGACACACTTAGGATAACAATAATAATAAAAAAAATAACTGTTATTCAGACATTATAAATGCTATATATACATCATTATACACTTAAGCGAATATATTGCACCATGTTGTAAGCGCTATTATTATATTGTGAATTATTTATCTAATATATATTCCAATTTTTTTTGTTATATTCATTATTTTTTTAATGAATATACAAATATTGTTGAAAATATTTATTAACTATTTTAGCATCATCTTTATTCTCAGATAAAATTAAAATGGTATCATCACCAGCTACACAACCCACAATTTCTGTAAAATTTGTTCTAATACTATCAATTAAAACACCGACAACTTGACCATTTCCAGGTAAAACTGTTAACAAATTGGTAAATTCGATTTGCCGTAATGATACACCTGTTTCGACAATTGCATTAATTAAACGTTCCTCATCAGTCAACTTATTTTTACCTAAAACAGAATTATTTAGCAACCGATAATATGATTTATTTTTATCGTTATGATTTTTAATAATATTTAACTCACGTATGTCTCTAGAAATTGTTGCTTGCGTTGTTTGTATATCTTCTTTTTCCAGTAGTTCCATCAGTTCACTTTGTTTAGAAATATCATTTTCACTAATTAAACGTTTAATAATTGCTTGCCTCTTTTTTTTACTCATATTTGTATTCTCCTCTAATAATTGTATGTCAAATCAGCATCAAGTAAAACTATTCACTATCTTAGTATATAATAGACACTTTAAAATTAAAAGACACTTTAAAAATTAAGCTATGATCATATCTCAGTTAATCGTATTTTTATTTTAATGTGACTGAAATCCATTAACTCAAACACCTAAAAATTATGGGAACTAATTTCAAAAATTCTTTTTCAATTCAAATTAAAAGGTTAATCATAACTAACCTTTTAAAATTAGTTATAATTAACCCCTACTATACTACAGTGTGTAAATTATTTTTGTCCGTAAGTTCGTAATTGCCCATAAGTATCAAACTTATCGATGACATCCTCTAATTGACTATCTGTTAATAAAACAGGTTCACCAATTGAACGCGCGCGATAATATAATTTAGCCATAAACTCTATATCTTTAGCAACTGAAAAGGCATCTTTTAAATTCTCCCCTACGGCTATTGTTCCATGATTACCCAAAAGGAGCCCTTTATCTGTTCCTATTGTTTCGTAAGCAACTTCTGCTAGTTCAGGAGTTCCAAATGTTTCATAAGGGCAACAACGAACTTTTTTACCAATTGAACCAATTATATAATGTAGTGGCATTATTTCTTCTTGCAAACAAGCAAAAACCGTTGCATACTCAGAATGTGTATGAACGACAGCATTAATTTTAGGTGACTTTTGATAAAATATACGGTGCATATCATATTCACTTGATGGTGTACGATGGCTATCGATAATGGTTCCATCTAAAGTCATTAAAACAATGTCAGACGGTGTCGTTTCATGATAAGGAATTCCACTTGGAGTGATTAACATCACCTCATCCTCGCGAATAAATAAACTTAAATTACCCCCAGTACCTGTAGTTAGACTATCTGTTATCATTTTCTTACCATAATCAACTAAATTTTTACGTAACTCTAAATACTTCATTAAGAAACAACTCCATCCATAATCTAATAAAATTGCACTGCTTTGGTATCAAAATAGCTTGATAAATCATAAGGCGCATAAATACCTTTATCTGTCACAATACCACTAATTCGATTAGGTGGTGTAATATCAAATGAAGGGTAAATTCCTTTCACCCCAGGCAATGTGTTCTTTATACCGCGACATTCCAATACTTGTTGTGGATCTCTTTCCTCAATAATTATATCCTGACGACCGAATTTATCTTGATCTGGAATGCCTGTAACAAAATAAGGAATCTGATAAAACTGCGCCAAAATGGCTATTTGGTTTGTACCAATTTTGTTAGCAATATGACCATCCCGAGCAATGGTATCAGCTGCAGAAGTAAACAAACTAATTTCTTTATTTTCCATAGCGTAAGCTACCATATTATCCGTTATAACGGTTGTGTCAAATCCTAAATCCTGAGCACAACTTGCAGTTAAGCGTGCTCCTTGTAAATAGGGTCTCGTTTCTGCACAATAAACTTTCATATCATGATTTTTACTTTTTGCTGCTCTTAGTAAAGTTCCAATAATTGTTTCACCGAAACATTGTGTTAAAATAGTTCCTCCTCTTGGAACTTGTTTTAATAGATAGTGTCCGACCTTATCCATAATTGTATAACGACGATTTAACGAATCAATTGTACCGTTTACTATCGCCGAAATAGGGCTTTTTCCATTAAGAAGAGCATTATTAGCTAATGCAACACAAGTATTAGTAATTTGTAACATGCGATTAGCAGTGGTTGGTCTCGCCATTCCGATTGTTTTTGCGGCTTGCTGTAAATAATTTAACTGTTCTACAGTGGCTTTCTCACGGCATTCATAAGCTGCTAGTGCCATTCCCATTCCAGCAGCAGTATATGGACCTGCACTTTGTGTTACCATATCCTTTATAGCCTGAGCTACTTCTTTGTGACTAGAGCATGTTACAAACAAAACTTCAGTTGGATAGATACGTCGATCTAAGATTTTAACAGTGCCATTCTCATACCAAGCAACATGTTCATACTTCAATAAAAATGGCATCCCCTCATCAGCACGTTTTAACATAATTTTTCTCTCTTTTCTAATCTATTAATGATTATTTTTGCTAATTCAGAACCTGTATTTAATTCATTTCTATGAATAATTAAATCCGATCCAATTAGCAATAAATTCTGTTCCATTTGGCAGTTTGGCACATCGGTCACTTCAAGAACTTTTGAATCCCCAATAATACGACGAATAATTTCAGTACCAGCGTAGCCTAAGCTATCCGACTTAATCTGATTAAAGAAACTATTTTTAAATGAGCCTAACTGATACAAAGATAATCTGACATTTTTTACATAAAGTTTATCCATCTTAATCATAATTAAATCAAAAATATCAGCAATGGTTTTAAGTAACCAATTTGAAAATTCTTTTTGATAGTTTACGTAATAACTTTGAACTAAAGATATTGTCAAATGTGCCAAAACATTGCCAATATCGTATCCCATAGGACCATAAAAAGCAAACTCTGGATCAATAACTTTTAAGCCAAAATCATTAATAAAAATAGAGCCTGAATGCAGATCACCATGAATCAGTGCTTCGGAACAGTTCATAAAACGGTAGCGTAATTTAGCAACTTCAGATATTAAAATTTGGTTTTGATAAATTATTTTCTTTACAAATTCCTCATTTTCAGGTGTAATAATATTACGTTGTTTATAATTATTATAAGGTTCAGTAAAGACAAGATCTTCACTAATATCACACATATCAGGATTTATAAATTTTTTTAAACGCATTTTTTTAATTTTAGATTCACCTATTACATCAGAAGTTAATAATAGAGTTTTAGTTAAATATAAACTGATTTCTTCACTTAAATTCGGGAAAATTTTTCTGTCAGCTAGTTCATAACGCAAATTTTTAAAATTAGAAATATCTTCCATTACTATTAGAGCAAGTTCTTCATCATATAGATAAACTTTAGGTACAAAACATGGAACTAGTTCTTGATAAATTCTTAGTGCTTCATATTCAATTATATTACGATTAATATCCAATTCTCGACCAGATGATCGCAATAATTTGTCTGCTTGCTTAACAATTAGACTTTTCCCTGTTTCTTTATCCAAGACACGAAAGACATAATTAATGTTACCATCACCAATTTCACTAACATCTAAATTTTCTACACAGCTATAATCTGGAAAATGGTTGCTAATATACTCAGCAACGTCATATTCTTGCAAAATAAAATGTTCTAGTAAATCAGTCACAGACTATCATTCCCTTCATAAGTAAAATAAAAAAGCATTTATGTTAAGTTAACTTAACATAAATGCTTAACACATATTTACGCACCCAAGAGGAGTCGAACCCCTAACCTTCTGATCCGTAGTCAGACACTCTATCCAATTGAGCTATGGGTGCTTAATTCCTACTACTACTAGATAATAACACACTTTAAATTACTTGTCTAGTAATTATTATTAAACAACACAAATTTTATAAAAAATAAAAAGCTAATCTATCTACAGATTAGCTTTTATATAGACTACGTTTTTATTAATGCCGAGGACCGGAATCGAACCGGTACGGTGATCACTCACCGCAGGATTTTAAGTCCTGTGCGTCTGCCAGTTCCGCCACCCCGGCTGGAACATAAAAAGCGGAAGACGGGGTTCGAACCCGCGACCCCCACCTTGGCAAGGTGATGTTCTACCACTGAACTACTTCCGCTTAGAAATAGAATGCCGGCTAAAGGACTTGAACCCTCGACCCTCTGATTACAAATCAGATGCTCTACCAACTGAGCTAAGCCGGCTAAATCTTATTAAAAATCTGTTGAAACAAAAAAATGACCCGTACTGGGCTCGAACCAGTGACCCTCTGATTAAAAGTCAGATGCTCTACCAACTGAGCTAACGAGTCTAATTTAAAATGGAGGTTGACGGGATCGAACCGCCGACCCCCTGCTTGTAAGGCAGGTGCTCTCCCAGCTGAGCTAAACCTCCAATAGATTAAAAAACGCAAAAAGCGCGGCAACGTCCTACTCTCACAAAGGGAAACCCTTCACTACCCTCGGCGCTAAGAAGCTTAACTGCTGTGTTCGGCATGGTTACAGGTGTATCCTTCTTGCCATCGTCACCGCACTACGTGCGTTTATTTAATTAAGTGATTGCTCACTCAAAACTGGATTTGAAGTTATCATTAACATAAGTGACACCGTTTATTTGGTTAAGTCCTCGATCGATTAGTACTAGTCCGCTCCATACATCACTGTACTTCCACTCCTAGCCTATCTACCTGATCATCTCTCAGGGATCTTACTTTCTTAAAGAAATGGGAAATCTCATCTTGAGGGGGGCTTCACGCTTAGATGCTTTCAGCGTTTATCCCGTCCATACATAGCTACCCAGCAATGCCCTTGGCAGAACAACTGGTACACCAGAGGTATGTCCATCCCGGTCCTCTCGTACTAAGGACAGCTCCTCTCAAATTTCCAACGCCCGCGACGGATAGGGACCGAACTGTCTCACGACGTTCTGAACCCAGCTCGCGTGCCGCTTTAATGGGCGAACAGCCCAACCCTTGGGACCGACTACAGCCCCAGGATGCGACGAGCCGACATCGAGGTGCCAAACCTCCCCGTCGATGTGAACTCTTGGGGGAGATAAGCCTGTTATCCCCAGGGTAGCTTTTATCCGTTGAGCGATGGCCCTTCCATGCGGAACCACCGGATCACTAAGCCCGACTTTCGTCCCTGCTCGAGTTGTAACTCTCGCAGTCAAGCTCCCTTTTGCCTTTACACTCTTCGAATGATTTCCAACCATTCTGAGGGAACCTTTGGGCGCCTCCGTTACATTTTAGGAGGCGACCGCCCCAGTCAAACTGTCCATCTGACACTGTCTCCCGCCACGATAAGTGGCGCGGGTTAGACTGGTCATAACACAAGGGTAGTATCCCACCAATGCCTCCCTCGAAACTAGCGTTCCGAGTTCAACGGCTCCTACCTATCCTGTACATGTGTCACAAACAGTCAATATCAAACTACAGTAAAGCTCCATGGGGTCTTTCCGTCCTGTCGCGGGTAACCTGCATCTTCACAGGTACTAAAATTTCACCGAGTCTCTTGTTGAGACAGTGCCCAAATCGTTACGCCTTTCGTGCGGGTCGGAACTTACCCGACAAGGAATTTCGCTACCTTAGGACCGTTATAGTTACGGCCGCCGTTTACTGGGGCTTCAATTCTGAGCTTCGCTATTGCTAACCCATCCTCTTAACCTTCCAGCACCGGGCAGGCGTCAGCCCCTATACGTCATCTTTCGATTTTGCAGAGACCTGTGTTTTTGATAAACAGTCGCTTGGGCCTATTCACTGCGGCTAAACTTGCGTTTAGCACCCCTTCTCCCGAAGTTACGGGGTCATTTTGCCGAGTTCCTTAACAAGAGTTCTCTCGCTCACCTTAGGATTCTCTCCTCGACTACCTGTGTCGGTTTGCGGTACGGGTCGTTTGCTTCTAACTAGAAGATTTTCTTGACAGTGTGATATTGGAACTTCGGTACTAAATTTCCCTCCACATCACAACTCGTCCTTAGAGGTGTAAGCATTTGACTCACACCAAGACTTGTTGCTTATACGCACATATCCAACAGTGCGCTTCCGTAACCTCCTGTGTCCCTCCATTGTTCAAACAAAACAAACGAGTACAGGAATCTCAACCTGTTGTCCATCGCCTACGCCTATCGGCCTCGGCTTAGGTCCCGACTAACCCTGGGAGGACGAGCCTTCCCCAGGAAACCTTAGTCATTCGGTGGACAGGATTCTCACCTGTCTTTCGCTACTCATACCGGCATTCTCACTTCTAAGCGCTCCACTAGTCCTCACGATCTAGCTTCAACGCCCTTAGAACGCTCTCCTACCATAGAACCAAAGGTTCTATCCACAGTTTCGGTAATATGTTTAGCCCCGGTACATTTTCGGCGCAAGGGCACTCGACTAGTGAGCTATTACGCACTCTTTAAATGGTGGCTGCTTCTAAGCCAACATCCTAGTTGTTTGTGCACCCTCACATCCTTTTCCACTTAACATATATTTTGGGACCTTAACTGGTGGTCTGGGCTGTTTCCCTTTCGACAATGGATCTTATCACTCACTGTCTGACTCCCGGATATAAATGAATGGCATTCGGAGTTTATCTGAATTCGGTAACCCAAGACGGGCCCCTAGTCCAAACAGTGCTCTACCTCCATCATTCTTAATTCCGAGGCTAGCCCTAAAGCTATTTCGGAGAGAACCAGCTATCTCCAAGTTCGATTGGAATTTCTCCGCTACCCACACCTCATCCCCGCACTTTTCAACGTACGTGGGTTCGGTCCTCCAGTGCGTTTTACCGCACCTTCAACCTGGACATGGGTAGGTCACATGGTTTCGGGTCTACAACTACATACTACGTCGCCCTATTCAGACTCGCTTTCGCTACGGCTCCGCTTCTTCAGCTTAACCTCGCATGCAATCGTAACTCGCCGGTTCATTCTGCAAAAGGCACGCCATCACCCATTAACGGGCTTTGACTTTTTGTAGGCACACGGTTTCAGGTTCTATTTCACTCCCCTTCCGGGGTGCTTTTCACCTTTCCCTCACGGTACTGGTTCACTATCGGTCACTAGAGAGTATTTAGCCTTGGGAGATGGTCCTCCCGGATTCCGACGGAATTTCTCGTGTTCCGCCGTACTCAGGATACTCATAGGTGTGTTGTCAATTTCGTCTACGGGGCTTTTACCCGCTCCGGCTGACCTTTCCAGGTCGATTTGACTATTCACAACAGCTACCACAGCTGAGTCCTACAACCCCAATGAGCAAGCTCATTGGTTTGGGCTGTTTCCGTTTCGCTCGCCGCTACTAAGGAAATCGATTTTTCTTTCTCTTCCTGCAGGTACTTAGATGTTTCAGTTCTCTGCGTCTACCTTCTATTAGCTATGTATTCACTAATAGATAATACCCTATAAAAGGTATTGGGTTCCCCCATTCGGAAATCTCCGGATCAAAGCTTACTTACAGCTCCCCGAAGCATATCGGCGTTAGTCCCGTCCTTCATCGGCTTCTAGTGCCAAGGCATCCACCGTGCGCCCTTATTCACTTAACCTTTTCTAACCTAATGGTTAGATCTTTTTTGTTTGTATCAAACAGCGATATCTGATACAAACAACGCTTCACAACTTGCATTGTGTCACGCAGTGTACTTAATTTATGTTGATGTCTAACTTCAACTATCCAGTTTTCAATGAACAAATCAATAATGTTTGAGAGTAAACCTCTCAAAACTGAACAAAGTAAATTCAACCAATGTGTTTCCGTAATTATCCTTAGAAAGGAGGTGATCCAGCCGCACCTTCCGATACGGCTACCTTGTTACGACTTCACCCCAATCATCTATCCCACCTTAGGCGGCTGGCTCCCGAAGGTTACCTCACCGACTTTGGGTGTTACAAACTCTCGTGGTGTGACGGGCGGTGTGTACAAGGCCCGGGAACGTATTCACCGTGGCATGCTGATCCACGATTACTAGCGATTCCGGCTTCATGTAGGCGAGTTGCAGCCTACAATCCGAACTGAGAACAGCTTTAAGAGATTAGCTAAACCTCGCGGTCTCGCAACTCATTGTACTGTCCATTGTAGCACGTGTGTAGCCCAGGTCATAAGGGGCATGATGATTTGACGTCATCCCCACCTTCCTCCGGTTTGTCACCGGCAGTCTTGCTAGAGTGCCCAACTAAATGATGGCAACTAACAATAAGGGTTGCGCTCGTTGCGGGACTTAACCCAACATCTCACGACACGAGCTGACGACAACCATGCACCACCTGTCACTTTGTCCCCGAAGGGAAAGCTCTATCTCTAGAGTGGTCAAAGGATGTCAAGACCTGGTAAGGTTCTTCGCGTTGCTTCGAATTAAACCACATGCTCCACCGCTTGTGCGGGCCCCCGTCAATTCCTTTGAGTTTCAGCCTTGCGGCCGTACTCCCCAGGCGGAGTGCTTAATGCGTTAGCTGCGGCACTGAAGGGCGGAAACCCTCCAACACCTAGCACTCATCGTTTACGGCGTGGACTACCAGGGTATCTAATCCTGTTTGCTCCCCACGCTTTCGAGCCTCAGTGTCAGTTACAGACCAGAGAGTCGCCTTCGCCACTGGTGTTCCTCCATATATCTACGCATTTCACCGCTACACATGGAATTCCACTCTCCTCTTCTGCACTCAAGTCCTCCAGTTTCCAATGACCTTCCTCGGTTGAGCCGAGGGCTTTCACATCAGACTTAAAAGACCACCTGCGCTCGCTTTACGCCCAATAAATCCGGACAACGCTTGCCACCTACGTATTACCGCGGCTGCTGGCACGTAGTTAGCCGTGGCTTTCTGGTTAGATACCGTCAAGGTGAGAACAGTTACTCTCTCACTTGTTCTTCTCTAACAACAGAGTTTTACGATCCGAAAACCTTCTTCACTCACGCGGCGTTGCTCGGTCAGACTTTCGTCCATTGCCGAAGATTCCCTACTGCTGCCTCCCGTAGGAGTCTGGGCCGTGTCTCAGTCCCAGTGTGGCCGATCACCCTCTCAGGTCGGCTATGCATCATGGTCTTGGTAGGCCGTTACCCCACCAACTAACTAATGCACCGCGGGCCCATCCACCAGTGACACCGAAGCGTCTTTTATCCTGTCGCCATGCGGCAATAGGAATTATGCGGTATTAGCACCTGTTTCCAAGTGTTATCCCCCTCTGATGGGCAGGTTGCCCACGTGTTACTCACCCGTCCGCCACTCACTTTTCTCGGTGGAGCAAGCTCCGGTGAGAAAAGTGCGTTCGACTTGCATGTATTAGGCACGCCGCCAGCGTTCGTCCTGAGCCAGGATCAAACTCTCAATAAAAGTATGATAACATCTTGCGATGTTTAGCTCATTTAAAAATTTTGCTAGCGAATGTTTCTATTCACTTTAAATATGGTTTGTTTTTACTATTGTAAAAACGCCCTACACATTTGGTTTGTCTTACTTTGTTCAGTTTTCAAAGGTCTAAACTTTTTTAATATTTGTTGTCGTAACAACTTTTATATCATATCAATTATCTTTTGCTTTGTCAACAACTTTTTAAAAATTTATTAAGTTTTCTTAAACAACTTGAAATTTCAAAAACGTTTGTCTTAAAGCAACGTAGATAAATATACCATATAAAATCTAAAAAGAAAAGTGTAAATTTAAAAAAATTTACACTTTTTTATTTATCTCATTGTTGGGAATAATAATACATCACGAATTGACTGCGCATTTGTTAATAACATAACCAAACGATCAATTCCAATTCCTAGTCCACCTGTTGGAGGCATACCATATTCTAAAGCTTCAACAAAATCCTCATCAATCCCTTGAGCTTCATCATTTCCTAAATCTTTTTCTTTCATTTGTGCTTCAAAGCGTTCACGCTGATCGATTGGATCATTTAACTCAGTAAATGCATTGCCATACTCATTTCCTACTATAAAGACCTCAAAACGATCTGTAAATCTTGGATCTTCGGCATTTTTCTTAGCTAAAGGTGAAATAGCAACAGGGTGCCCATAAACAAATGTCGGTTGAATTAATGTATGCTCAACATATTTTTCAAAGAATTCATTAACGACATGGCCATAGCTCATGTGATTTTCTAATTCAATATCATGTTCTTTTGCAATGGCTCTAGCTTCTTCATCTGTCATTTCTTTCCAGAAATCAACACCAGTTTCTTCTTTGATGGCGTCAACCATATGGACACGTCGCCAAGGACTATTTAAATCTAACTCATGCTCACCATAAACTAATTGACGTGTGCCTAAAACACGATCAGCGACAGTTGTAATAATACCTTCAGTTAAATCCATGATGTCTTGATAATCAGTATAAGCAGTATAAACTTCAAGCATTGTGAATTCAGGATTATGAGTTGTATCAATTCCTTCATTTCGGAAAACACGACCAATCTCATATACTTTTTCCATACCACCAACGATTAATCGTTTTAAATGCAACTCTAACGCAATTCTTAGATATAAATCGATATCTAACGCATTATGGTGTGTAATGAATGGACGGGCTGCTGCTCCACCAGCAATATTATGTAGGGTTGGTGTCTCCACTTCTAAGTAGCCATTTTCATTTAAGTAATTTCGAACTTCACGAATAATCTCACTACGTTTGACAAATCGGTCAAAACTTTCTTTGTTACTAATCAAATCCAGATAGCGTTGACGATACTTTTGTTCAACATTCGTTAAACCGTGGTATTTATCCGGCAATGGACGTAAAGCTTTAGTTAAGAACGTTAATGACGTTGGTTTAATCGTTACTTCACCCATGTCGGTTTTCATAATCTCACCAGTTACACCGACGAAATCTCCTAAATCCGCATGTTTGAATAAGTCATATTCTTCTTCACCAACAGCATCTTTTCGAACGTAAATTTGAATTTGTCCTTCTCTATCTTGTAAATGTGCAAACCCTACTTTACCTTTACCACGTTTCGTCATAATACGGCCAGCTACAGTCGCTGTTAGTCCAAGCTCTTGCAATTCTTCTTTAGTTTTATCATCATATGTTTCATGTAACTCTTTTGAATTATGTGTGCGTTCAAAACGAGCGCCAAACGGATCTAAGCCCTTTTCACGTAACTCCGCTAATTTTTCTCTTCTAACGATTAATTGGTCGTTCATTTCTTCATGACCTTGAATTTCTTTTGACACGTGACTTCCTCCTAATAATTATTATGACTACTGTTCCACTCTATAATGCCACATTAAAACAAAAAAAGGCAAGTTAGATTTGCCTTTTCTTTTGAATTGTTGGTTTATTTATCGATAACACCTTTTGCAATCAAGTTAGCAACATAGGTATCCAATGCTTCAAGCATTTCTGCATGGGTTTGCGCTTGGTTAATCGCTACTTTGACTTTTGCTGCACGAGGAGCTCCCTTTAAATAGTAAGCCGCATGTTGACGGAATTCCAAAGTACCAATTTTTTCACCTTTCAACGCTATTAAACGTGCTAAATGTAGTTTAGCTGTTGTGATTTTTTCCACTGGGTGAGGTTCTTCAAGTAATTCACCCGTTTCTAAATAGTGTTTTGTCCGATAAATCATCCAAGGATTCCCTAAAGCAGCTCGTCCAATCATCACACCGTCGCAGCCAACGTAGTCGAGCATACGTTTAGCGTCTTCTGGTGTTCGCACATCACCGTTTCCCATAAAAGGAATTGTCAGTTGCTGCTTAACATCTTTTAATACATCCCAATTAGCTTTACCCTCGTACATTTGCACACGCGTACGACCATGCATTGCAACTGCTGCAGCTCCAGCGCTCTCAGCAGCCTTTGCATTTTCAACCGCAAAGACGTGTTCGTCATCCCAGCCAATACGCATTTTTACGGTCACTGGGATCTTAACCGCACCAGCGACAGCTTCTACCATTTCATACACCTTATTCGGATCTAGTAACCACCGTGCACCAGCTTCAGCTTTGATGACTTTATTGACTGGACACCCCATATTAATATCGATAATATCAGCAGTCGTATGCGCCTCAACGAATTGTGCGGCTTCGACTAAATTTTCTTTGTTTCCACCAAAAATCTGTAAACTCAACGGATGCTCTGTCTCATCAATATATAGCATATCTAAAGTCTTTTTGTTTCGTTGCTTAATCCCTTTATCACTAATCATTTCGCAGACAACTAAGCCTGCACCAAATTCTTTCACTGTGACACGGAACGCTGAATTACTGATACCCGCCATTGGAGCAACAACGACACGATTGGGTATCTCAACATTACCTATTTTCCACAAAATGACGTCCCCCTACTAATTCTTCGCTTGATCAATAAGCTCAGTCAATTCATCAATAGTATAAAAATACTTCTCGCCACAGAAATGACAAACTGCTTCCGCACCTTCATCTTCATCAATCATTGATTGCAATTCACTTTCACCTAATGTGATCATCGCTGAAGCAAATTTATCTTTCGAACAATTACAAAAGAACTGTACAGGCATCGTTTCAAGGATTTCAACATTTTCTTCACCTAATAAGCGATAAAGAATATTTTCCGGTGTTTCACCTGAATCAAGTAATTTAGATACCATCGGAATATCAGCGATTCGACGCTCAATTTCAGAAATAGTCTCTTCTGATGCACCAGGCATAACTTGAATCATAAAACCTCCTGCTGCTTTCACTTTGTCGTCATTCTCATTGTCAACGAGTACACTCAACCCGACAGCAGAAGGGACTTGTTCAGAGTTTGCTAAATAATAAGTAAAGTCTTCTGCTAATTCACCAGATACTAAAGGAACCTGACCTGTAAATGGCTCTTTTAATCCTAAATCTTTAATGACTGTTAAACTACCTTCAGTTCCAACTGCTCCACGGACATCAATTTTCCCAACGGCATTAGCAGGTAAATTTACTTGAGCATTTTGGACGTAGCCTTTTACATTTCCTTTAGCATCTGCGTCAACAACAATCGCTCCTAAAGGGCCATTACCTTGAACTTTAATGGTTAGTTTTTCATTATTCTTGTGCATCGCACCTAACATTAGAGAAGCACTTAATGTTCTCCCTAAAGCTGCAGTTGCTGCACGCCATGTATCATGACGTTGTTGCGCTTCAGCCACTACTTGTGTTGAACGAACAGCCATCGCTCGAATTTCACCATTGTAACATAATGCTTTTACTAAATAATCTGTCATTTATTTACTCATTCCTTTACTTATATAATCGAATTAACCCGAAAAAAAGTGGGCTATACTTTCGTATATCCCACTTATCATAACTTATTTTGGTTAACTACCACAAATCTTTTTACTCAGATTCGTCTTTTTTAACCTCATCAGATGTTTTATCGAAATCACGTGCTAACTCTTGATCTTCTTGAGTTAATTCTTTTTTCGCTTCATCTTCATCTTGTTTTTCTGTTTCTTGCTTTTCAGCATCTCTTTTTTCTAAAGCTTCTTTTGATTCTTCGAAAGAAGCAGCTTTTTCACTTGGAAATTCTTCCTTGCGATTATTAGCTGGCATAACGCCTTCTTCAAAGAGTGACTTAATGGCACGAGCATCTAATGTTTCATACTCTAACAGTGCTTCCGCAATTAACTTATGTTGTGCACGGTGTGCTTCGATGATTTCATGTGCTTTTTGATGAGCACTCATTAAAATCTTACGTACTTCTTCATCAATTTGGAAAGCCACTTGGTCTGAGTAAGTTTTTGTTTGGCCATAATCACGACCAACAAAGACTTGGTGATTACCTTCATATTGAACTGGTCCTAATAAATCACTCATACCATATTCTGTTACCATAGATCGTGCTAAACGTGTTGCTTGCTCGAAGTCATTACTTGCTCCCGTTGATTGTGAGTCAAAAATAATTTCCTCAGCAACACGTCCACCTAAAAGTCCCACAATTTGTTCAAACATTTCTGTTTTGGTCATCAAGAAGCGGTCTTCTTTAGGTAAAGCAATCATGTATCCTCCAGCACGGCCACGTGGGATAATTGTTACTTTATGTACCACACGTGCATCACTCAAGACTAGTCCACAGATAGTATGTCCCGCTTCATGGTAAGCAACCATGTCACGCTCTTGTTTACTAATCACGCGATCTTTCTTAGCAGGACCAGCAATGACTCGGTCTTGCGCTTCATCAATATCAGATGCGTCAATTTTGTTTTTATTTCGACGTGCAGCAACTAAAGCTGCCTCATTTAAGACGTTTTCTAAATCAGCACCCGCAAAACCAGGTGTTTGTTGTGCAACAACTTTTAAATCAACATCGTCAGCTAATGGTTTATTACGTGAATGCACTTTAAGAATTTGTTCACGACCTTTAACATCTGGTGTCCCAACTAAAATTTGACGGTCAAAACGTCCAGGACGTAATAACGCAGGGTCAAGTACATCTGAACGGTTAGTTGCGGCAATGACAATAACACCTTCATTCCCACTAAAGCCATCCATTTCTACAAGCAACTGGTTAAGGGTTTGTTCACGTTCATCATGTCCTCCACCCATACCAGCGCCACGTTGACGACCAACCGCATCAATTTCATCAATAAAGATAATCGCAGGTGCTGCTTTTTTAGCATTTTCAAACAAGTCACGTACACGACTTGCACCAACACCGACAAACATCTCAACAAAATCTGATCCAGAGATTGAGAAGAATGGTACACCCGCTTCTCCAGCTACAGCTTTCGCTAATAATGTTTTACCAGTTCCTGGAGGGCCTTCTAGTAACACTCCAGCTGGAATTCTTGCACCTAAAGCGACGAATCGACGTGGATCTTTCAAGAATTCAACAACTTCAACCAATTCTTGTTTCTCTTCTTCCGCACCAGCGACATCAGAAAAACGAACTTTAATGGTTTTTTTGTCAGTTTCTTTTGTTTTGGTTTTACCAAAGTTCATAACACGCCCATTGCCACCACCTTGACCGCCTTGACCCATCATCATATAGAAGAGGAATACTAGGAAAATCATTGGTAAGAAGCTAAAGAGTAATGACATCCACATACCACTATTCGATTGTTCTTTCACCACAAATTTTGCGTTAGCATCTTTAGCAGTTTCTGTAATATTGCCAATAGTCGAATCGTTTGGCAAGACCATTGTTGTAAATCGTTTTGACTTCACCTTAGTGCTGCCAAATACAGGTAAGCCACCTGAATCAGCGACTTTTTGATCATCATAGTACTCACCAGTAATCTTATAAACACCATTTGCTGGTTGTACAGAAAACTCTTTGACCTTATCGTCTTTTAACTGTTGATAAAATGTTGAATAATTAATGTTAGGCGATTGATCGCCACCTTGGCCAAAAAAGAAATACACAATCATAATCATTGATAAAAATACGATGATATAATATAGGGAATTCTTCATGCCTGAATTCTTCTTATTCATACATGTCCTCCTTTGTCTATTGTTTTATAGTAGATACATAATTTATAAGCAGATTCATTGGATTAAGCATTCTCGTAAATTTCAGGTTTTAAGACGCCAATATATGGTAAATTACGATAGCTTTCAGCATAGTCTAGACCATAGCCAACCACAAATTCATTTGGTACATCAAAGCCCACATAATCAGCTTCCATTTCAACCACACGACCTTCTGGTTTGTCTAACATTGTCACAATTTTAACGGATGCTGCTTTACGATGTTTTAACATATCAACTAAATATTTTAATGTACGACCACTATCAATGATGTCCTCCACTAAAATGATATGACGTCCTTCAACGTTCGTATCCAAATCTTTAAGAATACGCACCTCACCTGACGACACAGTGGCACTACCATAACTTGATACATCCATAAAATCCATTTCAAGATGGATATTGATGGCACGTGTTAAATCGGCTAAAAAAGGGACAGCTCCTTTTAATACACCAACAACAAGTGGGTTTTTACCAGCATAATCGGCACTAATTTGAGCACCAAGAGCAGTAACACGTTCATTTAGTTGTTCTTTTGAATAAAATACTTTTTCTATGTCTTTTTCTAACATTAGGTTCTCCTTCCAAACTTACTTATCTAACTGACAACAGTAGACAAGCTTATATTGTATTTTAGCAGTTTCAGACTGAATACTCAAATAAGATTCCTTGAACGGAACAAGCCAAATTAGGCGTCCGGATAAAGTTGTAATGACCCAGCTTTTTTCCCGTAAATCACTAGGGATTTTTTCATCAATAAAATAACGAGCAACTTTTTTTGATTGGCCTAACGCGTTGAAAATCAGCCGATCACCGGCTTGTCGTTTCCGAACAATCACTTCATCAGCTATTTCTTGAGGAATGGTCAATTCTAATTTCTGCCATTTAGCATACTCTGCTGGGATAACGACTGAATCCTCCGCAAAAAAACCGAGCCACTCACTTGAAGTTAATCGTCTTCCACTATTCAGTTTAACATTAAATGATGAAGATTTGATAAATAGTTGTGACTTTTTTTGATAAATTTTAGCTTCAGTATAAGCACGTTGGCACACCCACTCATTTTTAAGGAGAATTGTGTGATTTGGTTTATCCGAAAGTAATAATTGACGCAATGACACCTCAACTTGTTGACTGACAACGATACCCGCTTGAATCAATTCAATGACTAGTTTTTGGCTAATGACATATTGAAAACTAGCCGATAATGCTTGAAATTCTGAAACGTTGATTATCCAACTCATAGAATCAGTCTGTACAATACTAGCATAGATAGGCTGTATTAGCTCTTCAACCACATCATAATAAGCTTGTACTTCTTCTCCTAAATGAATAAAATGTTGCACAGCTTGAGGATTCTCGTTAGCTAATGCTGGCAAATAATTATGCCGAACGCGATTACGAAAATAAGTTGTTGTCCGATTACTTTCATCTTCAAAATAAGGAATATCGTGTAGCTGTGCATACGCATATAAGTCACTTTTGGATACGGTCAATAAAGGACGAACTAACTTTCCTGAATAAAAGGAGCGTGTTTGCTGAATTCCCATCAAATAAGGTAAACGGTAACCCGAAATTAAGCGCATTAGAATAGTTTCAGCCTGGTCACCTTCATGATGAGCGGTTAAAACAACTGAGTAGCCTGCCATCTCCATTATTTGTTGCATAAATTCATAACGGACTTGTCGTGCCGCTTGCTCAACATTTTCTGTAATAATAGTTCCAGCATGCCATTCTTTTAAATAAAATGGAAGCCCATGCTGTTCACAAAATAGTTGGACCGCATGGGCTTCATCATCAGATTCGGTACGCAACTTATGATTAATATGTGCCACACCAATTATTGGCCGTTCTCCTTCTGGTAACTGGAGTAGTAACTCTAACAAAACCATTGAATCTACGCCGCCAGATACAGCAACTAATACAAGGGTATCAGACTGCCACCAATGATATTTGTTATTTTGTTGCATGAGGTGCTTCACTAACATCACGTTTCTCTCCTTATCTCTTAAAATAAGAAAAAAGGATAAGTTTCCTTATCCTTTTTGGTTTATTAACTACGACGTCCGCCTCGACCACCGCGTTTGCCTTCAGTACTACGTTTTAATGTACTTAAACGATCATCACTATCTTTTAAGAATGAGCTCATCAATGTATCGAAACTTTCTTTTTTCGGTGGAGCTACTGGTTTACGATTCGTTGAGCCACGGTCAGATTTTTGATAATTATTTTTCTTAAAATCTTTTTTGAAGTCTTTTTTGAATTCTCTTTTGCGTTCTGGTCTTTCTGGCTGCGCTTCTTCATTGGCACGCTTAATTGACAAACCAATCTTTCCGTCATCACCAACAGACATAACTTTTACCTCTACTTCATCGCCGACACTTAATACATCATGAATGTCTTTAACAAAGCTATTCGATACTTCACTGATGTGAACTAATCCTGTTTTGCCTTCACCTAACTCAACAAATGCACCAAAATTGGTAATTCCTGAAACTTTCCCAGGTAATTTTACCCCTACTTCAATTGACATAAAAAATATTTTCCTCCTTGAGCCTTCTTAAAATATATATTTTTATTTGTTACCGCTAGTTTGGGTGGAACTATTTAATTCAGGGATACTATAGACTTGCTCCCCTTCTTTAGAATAAAAGTATTTCGCACGAGCAATTTTCGCCACATAATCGTCATCATGAAGCAAGTCGACTTCATTCGCTAACTCATCACGTTTACTCATTACTTGTTTATTTTCTTGTGTCACTTGCACTTTTGTCTCCTGTAAAGCTAATAAGCGTTGACTATTTTTAAATAGATTAAAACCAATTAACAAAAAGACGATAAAGGCTACGACAAACATGATACCCAAGCGACGTCGTTTAAACAAAACATTGTCAGTTACTTTAGCCGTTTCGGTTTTAGCAACTTCTAAACTAGGGGCTTGTTCTTTAGTGTAGGTTAAGAATCTTTGCTTTTTTTTCATTGATTTTAAAACTCCATTCGCTTTTCAAAGATAACTAATTATACCAATTCCGTTCAGTATTGTCTATTTTATTCTAACTTTTCATAACCAGCTTCGAAGGTTTCACTAATAATTTCGTACAAATCTTTCGCTTCATCTTTTTTCGTCGTTTCTTTTAAATCTAAAACTTTAACTTCTAAAGTCTTATTACCAAATAATAATTTAATAGTATCACCTACTTTAACCGCAGTTGACGACTTCGCTAGTTGATTATTCACTTGAATACGTCCCTTGTCAGCAAATTCTTTCGCAACTGTTCGACGTTTGATAATACGTGATACTTTTAAAAATTTATCTAATCTCATCTTTTGTACCTTCCTAACGTTTTTTTAGTCTTTTGACTACTTTATCACCAAATGGTAAGAGTAGCCACTCTTCTTGTGTGAAAACTTTAAATCTTAGCAAACACATAAGGTAGCTAATAAAGCCAATTAGAACACCACCAAATGTTGCAAGTAGCGCTAAACTACGACTAGTACCGATTACTTGATTAATTAACAAACGATACCCAATTAAAACACAAAACATCACTAGTAGACTCACTAACAATTTACCTAAAGAATGCCCTCTGAACGAATCCTTCTTTGAGTCTCTTCTAAAATTTAATTGAAATAAGCCTAGACAAACGCCTAAACCGAGTAACGTACTTATACTAGATCCGATTGTTCCAAAGTGAAAAGTCAAAATTGGTGTGGCGATAATTTTAACGCCTAAGCCAATCATGGCAGAAATAAATTGACAGCGAATTTTGTTTTGACTTTGATAAATGGTTTGATATGACTGTATCATTGAGACAAAGAAAATAGCCAACACAAACCATTCCAATGTGACTTGACCAGCATTATCGCTAAATAAAGCTTGATTAATAAAAGGTAATACCATTGCTAGACCAACAGCTGCTGCACTCGAAATGACACGTGAAATTTTTAGATACGACGCAACTGTTTCGCGATAAACATCTTGCCCTTTTTCGAGATAATGCTTGGTTAAAACTGGTAAAAAAGTAGCAGTCATTGAAACCGCAACAACGAGACCGACTTGAACTAAAGGTTGCCCACGATCATAGACACCCTTGGCAATTTTCGCTGCCATACTATCAAAACCGCTTTCCTCTAGTGCTTTTAACACTGTGAAAGAATCAATTAATTGAAATAAAATCAGATAGGCACTAAACAAACAAAGCGCTCCACCTTGAACAAACAATTTCCGACCAAATGGCCAATCGAAATGAAATGGTGCTTTGGACCAATTCATCGTAAATTTCTCTTGCCGCCCATAGGCAACTAAAATGACTAACGCCACTAGACCACCAATGACTGATCCAAATGTCGCTAAATTTCCCACTTGGTAAACGGTCAATGATAAACGTAGATATAGGAAACCTGCACTGAGGATAATCACAACACGCACGCCTTGTTCAATTAATTGCGAAACAGCAGTCGGTTTCATTTCCATTTGTCCTTGATAAAATCCACGATAAGCAGATAATATCGGTACAAGTAGAAAAACATAGGAAACAGTTTTAATAACTGGTGTTAATTCGGTATCACCCATCTTGATAGCAATTAAAGAAGCCCCAAATTGTACTATTAGAAATAGCCCTAATGAGCCAATTCCCATAAACAATAAAAACTGGGTCATGACCTTTTGACGGTCAGCTTCTGTTCGACTACTAGCAATCAACTTCGATAGATAAACAGGCAATCCCGTTAAAGCTAAAGTCATCGCAATGCCGTAGAGCGGGTAAACTTGCTGATACACATAAAAACCTTCGTCACCAACTAAATTTTGAAAAGGTACTCGATAGACTGCACTTAAAATTTTAACAATAAATGACGTGACGGTTAAGACCAACGTTCCCCGTAACATACTTTTTTCTAAAGTTGACTGCTTATTCGTCATGCCGTTCACTTAGCGTTAAGTATTTTTGTTCACGCAATTCAGCAATGAACTGTGATAGTTCTTGAAGCCAGACAGCCTCCGTCATTTTTTTGTCAATTAATAAGTGAATTTGCATTTGTCCATCATTTGGATTTAAATCAGCTTTTACGTTGGTTTTAGCCAATGCCTTAAAGAGTTGCTCAACATGATATGTCTTACTACCTTCCTTGCTTAGCGTCACTGTTAATTTGTGTTGCTGTTTTTGAACCTTTTCCACTAACGCAAAATCGGCATTCATCTTGATTAAACCAATTGTCAATAAATTAGCGACTTCATCTGGGTATTCACCAAACCGGTCCAGTAAGTCACTCTCTAATTCATCAAACATCTCTTGATGATCTAACTGACGAATTCGTTTATAAATCTCAATCTTTTGACGTTCATCTTCAATATAATCACCTGGAATATACGCATCAATACCCAAATCAATTTCAGCCACTGTTTTTGTGTCTTGTTGGGTTTTACCTTGCTTACGATTAACCGCTTCAGTTAGCATTTGTGTGTACATATCAAATCCAACCGAATCAATGAAGCCATGTTGTTGTGATCCTAATAAATTTCCTGCACCACGGATGGATAAATCACGCATAGCAATTTTAAATCCTGAGCCTAATTCTGTAAAATCTTTAATTGCTTGGAGTCGCTTCTCACTCACTTCATTTAGAATCTTTTGTGCTTCATACATGAAATAAGCATAAGCCACACGGTTACTTCGCCCCACGCGACCACGTAACTGGTAAAGTTGTGATAATCCCATGTGATCAGCATTTTCAACAAATAATGTATTGACATTGGGAATATCAACCCCTGTTTCAATAATCGTTGTTGTGACTAAAATGTCGTATTCACGATTGATAAATTCCATCAAGACATTTTCTAATTGAACTTCAGTTAACTGACCATGAGCGTAGGCAATTCGTGCATCTGGTACAACGGCTTGGATTTCTTCGACTTTTTGTTCAATCGTTTCCACACGATTGTATAAATAGAATACCTGACCACCTCGAGCTAATTCACGCTCGCAAGCTTCACGTACCGCTCCCAGATTTTTCTCCATCACATATGTTTGAACCGGGTAACGATTAGCCGGTGGTGTTTCAATGACTGATAAGTCACGAACACCCAACATCGACATATGTAGAGTGCGTGGAATCGGAGTTGCTGTTAGTGTTAAGACATCAACTTGTGATTTCAGCTGTTTTAAGCGCTCTTTATGCTTCACACCAAATCGTTGTTCCTCATCAATAACCAAAAGGCCTAAATCAAGGAATTCAATATCTTTTGATAAGACTCGATGTGTCCCGACAACAATATCGATTTTTCCTTGTTTCAATCCATCTAAGGTTTCTTTTTGTTGTTTCTTTGTTCTAAAACGGCTTAACATACCAATGTTAACGGGAAAATCAGCAAAACGTTCTTGCATTGTATCGTAATGTTGTTGTGCCAAAATTGTAGTAGGAACAAGAATCGCTACTTGTTTACCATCACGAACCGCTTTAAAAGCTGCTCGTAACGCAACTTCTGTTTTACCATAACCAACATCACCAACTAATAAGCGGTCCATTGGTCGTTCACGTTCCATATCACGCTTAATTTCTTGGATACTTCTTAATTGATCATCTGTTTCTGAATAAGGGAAAGCATCATCAAATTCTCGCTGATAATCATCATCTGGCGAAAAGGCATATCCGTTTTCCGCTTCACGTTCTGCATACAGTTTAATTAAATCATCCGCAATGTCTTCCACTTTGGCGGATACTTTATTTTTTGTCTTAATCCATTCAGCGCCACCTAGTTTATTGACTTTAGGTGTTTTGGATTCGGACGAAACATACTTCTGAATCATATCTAGCTGAGTGACAGGAATGAATAACTTATCATTGTTACGATAAACAATAGTCATGTAGTCTTGATGGACACCACCACTATAGAGAGTTTCCATTCCAACATACTGCCCAATACCATGATTCATGTGGACCACAAAATCTCCAGGTTTTAGTTCATTATAATCTTTTAGGCGTTCAGCATTCGACATTGTCTGTTTACGCGCACGTTTCTTGGATTTGACATGCAAAATTTCTTTTTCAATCACAACAACTAGTTTTTCCTCAGGTAGTTCAAATCCGGAGTCGAGTTGACCAACTTGAATTTGAGTTTGCCCAATTAATAACTCATGATTATTCGCAACAACTACGGACACTTCTAAATCAATTAGGAGTTTCTCTAAAACTTTTGCCCGCTCAACTGACTCTGCTAACACAATAACAGTCTGATTCTGTTTATGCCACCTGTCTAGTTCTGTCTTCAAAAGTGCCATTTGACCAAAAAATTGTTGCATCGGTCGATACTGGAAAGCATGAATTGCTTGAAACTTCAAGTTACCCATACCTTTTTGAAAGAGTGAAAAGTAGGTTTTACTTTGTTTTAAGTCCCGGACAATACTTCTGAAGTCACCACCAAGGGTCTCGGTCTCAAACAAGACATTAGCAGCTAATTTTTCGGTAATCCATTCGCCTTCTTCACGAATTAATTCCCGTTCAGCCTCTAATAAGCGACTATAATCATCAATTAAGACTGTATCATTCGCGCCCAGATAGTCAGCTAAAAAGTAAGTTTCTTCATATAATATGTCACTGTACATGGTCACTTCATTCGTTGGGTGTCCTTGCGTCCATTCACTTATCTGATAGTCACTAGCAGCCGAGACCACGGCTTTCTGATCGTTATCTAAAGTCGGTAATCGCTTAGCCACAAGAGCTTGCAGTTTAGCGGCACCATTCGCTAGTTGCTCAGAAGTAAAAATATCTAGTTGTGCCGGTGTAATTTGTACCTGAGAAATTGTTTCTAGTGAGCGTTGTGTATTCACATCAAAGTACCGTAAGGATTCAACTTCATCATCAAATAAATCAATCCGGATTGGATAATCACTCGTTAATGGATAAATATCAACAATACTTCCGCGAATACTAAACTCACCTGGTTTGCCAATCATTTGCTGACGTTCATAACCTAGCAAAACTAATTTTTCCGGTAAAGCAACCAAATCAAGGGTATCTCTTTCTTGAATGGTCAACACACTGTCCATGAATAGCTCAGGCTTAGGTAGAAAACGACGAAAACCTGCTAATGAGGTTACGATAATACCTGGCTGATCAGTTGTTAAAAAAGCTAAAGTATTTAAACGTTCCGCACGTGCCTCTGGTGAAGCAAATGACATTTCAACAGCTGCTACTTCATCAATAGGAAAAAAATGCAAATAATCCTCATCAATCACGTGTTGCAAATCATCAACTAACCGTGTGGCATAATATAAATTAGGCGCCACAATCAGCACTTTTCGCTGTTGTTGGACTAGTGCGGCCATCAATAGACTCTTTGCTGAGCCGGATAGACCTGTGACCAGTTGTGTCGTTGCAAGGCGCGTTTGTCCTAGCCAATCGGCAACAAGTGGACTTTTAATTAAGTGATTCATTAATCCTGGATTTTGATACACTTTAATGGCTCCTTTCTTTATAACTTATGACTTTTTCCGATTAAATTGATTCATCGTATCAACAAATGTCTGACCATCTAGCCAGAACTGAATAGCATCAACCGCTAAATTAACAGCTGCTAGCATCTCTTCATGCGTCTCTTTAGGAAAAGTACTTAATACATAAGATACCACTTCCTCAGAGCGACTTGGCCGATCAATCCCAACCTTGATTCGATTAAATTCTTGTGTTCCAAAATGGGAAATTAAACTTTTAATACCATTGTGACCGCCAGCACTACCTTTTTGGCGCAAACGAATGCGCCCAATGGATAAGTCAAGATCATCATAAACGACGACAACGTCTTCCACTGGGATATTATAATAAGTCATTAATGGACGAATCGAACGTCCAGATTCATTCATATAAGTTAATGGTTTAGCTAATATTATTTTTTCACCTTTATAAAAAAATTCAGCTGTATCCGCTTCAAATTGTGTTTTATTAAACTCGATTTTTTCTCGGTAAGCTAATTCGTCTAAGGTAATAAATCCCACATTGTGCTTTGTTCCACGGTATTTAGCCCCTGGATTGCCTAAACCTACTATTAATTTCACGTCACTAATCTCCAATTCTTATAGTCATTTTTTCATATCTAAACGACAAAATATCTACACGTCGTAGTGAACGTCTAGATTTCTTTATAATTATGACATCTTTTAGTGAATATTTCTAGCAATTAAGCAAAATCAACTCAGTTTCCCTGAGTCAAAAAAACTAATGCACGATTTTTTTCACATAATTATCATGTTTAATTTGTCAAAAATCCGTTTTTTTTAGCTGAAATAACTCCAAATAAATCTTTTTAACTGTTTAAATCCTTTATTTATAGACTTTTCAAAACAAAAGTTAATTTTCTGTAACTTTACCGATGACAGTTACATTTGTGAATGTTATAATTATTGTAACAAATCAATTTAAAGGAGCGAGTATACATATGTCATTTAAAGATTCTAAACACCAAAAAGTTGTAATAATAGGTAATGGTGCGGTTGGTTCAAGTTATGCTTTTGCGCTAGTCACTCAAGATATTGCCCAAGAAATTGGTATTATTGATATTGCTGTAGAAAAAGCTGAAGGTGATGCACTAGATTTATCTCATGCCCTAGCCTTTACCTCTCCTAAGAAAATTTATGCTGCTGAATACTCTGACTGTTCTGATGCTGATATCGTTGTAATTACAGCTGGTGCAGCTCAAAAACCCGGTGAAACACGTTTAGACCTAGTACACAAAAACTTAAGTATCTTTAAAGGAATCGTTGGTAGCATTGTTGATTCTGGCTTTAACGGTATCTTCTTAGTTGCAAGTAACCCTGTAGATATCTTAACTTATGCTACTTGGAAATTCTCTGGCTTCCCTCAACATAAAGTACTTGGTAGCGGAACATCTTTAGACTCTGCTCGTTTCCGTCAAACAATCGCTGAGTTAGTTGAAGTGGATGCACGTAATGTCCATGCTTATATTTTAGGTGAACATGGTGATACAGAATTCCCTGCTTGGTCACATGCTAATATTGCTGGCTTGAAGATTGCTGACTGGGTAGCTGACCATCCAGAAGTCGATGAAGAAGAACTTGTTAATATGTTCTTTAAAGTACGTGATGCTGCTTATACCATTATAAGCAAAAAAGGGGCTACTTTCTACGGTATTGCCGTTGCCTTAGCACGTATCACAAAAGCTATTTTAAATGATGAGGATGCTGTATTACCATTATCTGTTTATTTAACTGGTCAATATGGATTAGATGATATGTATATCGGTGCACCTGCCATTATTAATGCAAATGGTGTGAAAAGTGTTGTTGAAATCCCTCTAACTGATGCTGAAAATGAAAAATTCGCTTACTCTGCTGCTAAATTAAGAGAAGTAATGGATGCTGCTTTTGAACAATTAGAAAAATAGTCATTCTCTAAACCAAATATTTTAAAAACACGTGTTAGCTAATCAATGGCTATCACGTGTTTTCATCTGTTATTAGCGTCGGACTGTTTGATGACAATCACTGATTAACAAGCGAGAATACTTGTTTTTATCTATGTATATGTTACAATATCGTTACAAAACGTTTGTAAAAGGAGCGCTTGCATGAAATCCAAATTATGGTTGTGGCTACCTGTTGCTATTGTCGTCGGAGTCTTTGCTTTTTATGCCTATCAAGTATCGGTTTTTCAAGATCATTTTTTTAATAAAACCACGATTGGCAGTGTAGATGTCGGACAATTAACTAAAGCTGAAGCAAAAGAAAAACTCGCAACACAATTAAAAAGCAAAAAATTTGATATTAAAGATAATCAAGACATCATCGAAAGTATTCCTAAGAATGAATTAGGTATTACTTATGAAATTGATAAAACAGTTGATCATCAAATGGCTCAACAAAATCCTTGGCTCTGGTTTATGACCTATTTGCCATCTGCAAAGACAGTTCATGCGATTGAATCAACAAGTACAGATGAAAAAGTCCTTGATCAAAAGATGGCGACTATCAAAGAAAAACTCACCAAGATAAATGAGTCACGTACACATACAACAGATGCTCAAATCGTGGCAAAAGATGGTGACTTTAGCATTGAAGATGAAGTACAAGGGACTGACATTAATATCGATGATGCTATCAAAGCTATCAAAAAAGATATTCAAGCTGGTAAGTCTGATATTGACTTAAACCAATTTGTCAAAAAACCGACCATCACTGCTTCCGATAAACAACTAACTGAGAGCCTCTCAGCAATTGAACAATTAACTGAAAAAGAAATCTCTTACTCAATTAATGGTGAAAAAATCATTGTACCAAAAGAGACGGTTGCAGAATGGGTGACCTACAAAGATGGTAAAGTTGACTTGAAAACAGATGTCGTCACTGCTTATGTCTCTGAATTAGGTCAAAAATATAATACTAGTACGAACCCAACTAATTTTAAAAGTACAAAACGTGGCGAAGTATCTGTGCCTGCTGGTGCTTATAGTTGGACGATTAATACCGATGCAGAAGCTGCTGAGTTAACCAAACAAATTCTTAGTGGAAAAGAAGTCGCTAATCGGGTTCCGTTATTCCAAGGTAGTGCTTCACCCGCATCATCACTGATTGGAAATACCTACATTGAAGTTGATTTACAAGCACAACACATGTGGTTGTACCAAGATGGTAAGGTGACCTTAGATACTCCAGTCATTACTGGTAAACCTAGCACACCAACACCACCTGGCGTGTTCTATGTTTGGAATAAAGAACGCGATGCCATTTTACGTGGTGAAGATTATGCAAGTCCTGTTGATTTCTGGATGCCGATTGATTGGACTGGTGTGGGAATTCATGACTCACCTTGGCAAAATGCCAATGCTTACGGTGGTACGTCGTATAAAACGGTTGGCTCACACGGTTGTATCAATACACCACCAGCTGTTTGTGCTAAATTATTTAGTTTAATTGATACTGGTATTCCAGTAGTTGTCTTTTAGATAGAGTTAACACTATAACCCCCCTCAGATGAGTAATTAATCTGAGGGGGGTTATTAATTTTTATATAGTCGCAAGATACCTTATTTAAGCAAATTTCGTCCAAATAGAATGTGAAATGATTGCGTCCAATCAATTCTTACGATGACTAACTTAACCACTTTTAGCAATTAATTTCTAGTCTGCATCTTCCATAAGCTTTTTCTGATAATCCCGCGAAATAGCCATAATAGCAATCATCGATTGAACAATTTCAGTTTCAAACGTGTTCTCTGTAAGTGATAACTTAATCTCTGACACTACCTCTTGTTCACGTTGCATATCCGTAACTGGTATCCCCTCTGCCTGCTTAATCCGACTAATTTCAGTCACACATTCATAGCGAGCAGCAAGTAATCTAACTAATTCTCGATCAATCGCATCAATTTTTTTTCGTGGTTCTGATAACATCTTAACTCCTCCTTTACCCTCTTAAATCTGACTAAAAAAGTTTTCTGCCGGTGTTTGAACCATCAAATAGTCTCCACCATAGGTAATAGTGTCTTTATTAATGATAATTAATTGACTATTCGGTTGTCGGTACTGAATCAGTCCGCTAAAAGGATAAACTTTCAATGACGTCCCAACTACGACAATCGTATCCGCCTGTTCAATCGCTAAAATTGATGCTTCAATCACATCTTGCGGTAAACTTTCTTCATACAATACAACATTTGGTCGAATTTGACCACCACAATTTTTATGTAGCGACGATTCCATGAATTCTTCTGCAGTGACTGACTCTCCACATTTTTGACAGTAGCAATCATACAAATTACCATGAAAATTAATTACCTTTGGACTACCAGCTTGTTGATGTAGTCCGTCAATATTTTGTGAAATAACTGTGACATCTTTTTCTTGAGCTAATTCAGCCATTTTCAGATGAATAATATTCGGTTTCGCTTTTGGATGATAGAGTTGTTTAACAAAGTCATAAAACTTTTCTGGTTCTTTAACTAAACAACTATGACTTAGTAGGTACTCTGGATTCTCTACCCCATGATAAACACCAGTCATTGAACGATAATCTGGAATTCCAGAAGGAACTGACACACCTGCACCAGTCATAAACACTAATTTCTTACTTTGTTGAATCAATTCTACTGCCGTTTTTTCCATTTTTATTTCCTCCTCATGATGTCCTCTACTTATTATCTTACTCCATAATAACCATTGGGACTACTCTCACTCAATCTTTTCTAGAAATTTTTTTGAAAATAGCATGACTTTTCAAAAATCGCATGCTATAATACTAGACAGAAGAAAAGAACAGAAAAATCTAGAGGTTGCGATAGTCAAGACTTTTTACTGAGTTTGAGGAAACGATGACGTAAAAATGAGGGGATATCGCCGAAACAATATTAGCATCCTTATCTAATGTTGTTGGGGTTATAGTGAATAACTATAACACTGTCTCAGTTGAACACTGAGTTGCGCTAGAGTTTTAATCGATGACTTTTTATTGTAATTAATAATAAAAACAAGGTTAAATCTTAAGAAGCAATGGTGTGCAACGACACCATTGCTTCTTTTTTTGTTTATAAAAAAGAAAGAGGAGAAAACATATGACGAACAAACGGACAATTACAATATTTTGGTCACTGGTATTATTTTTGAGCAGCTTTTTTTTACTAACTAATTTAGGTTATGCAGCAGACAAAGAAAAATTTACAGTTGGTATGGAAGCTGGCTACCCGCCTTTTAACTGGACTCAGAAGGATGACAGTAATGGTGCTGTGCCAATTCAGGGTTCAAAAGATTATGCAGGTGGGTATGATGTTAAAATCGCTCAAAAAATTGCTGATGATTTAGATAAAGAGTTGGTTATCTTTAAAACTGAATGGGACGGATTAGCCCCTGCTCTAACTTCCGGAAAAATCGATGCCATTATCGCAGGAATGTCGCCAACAGCTGAACGGAAAAAAAACAGTTGATTTTACCGATGTGTACTATAATTCTAACTTAGTGATGCTAGTCAATAGTGAAGGTAATTTTACGGATGCGAAAAGCCTAGCCGATTTTAAAGATGCTAAAATTACCGGTCAGTTAAACACGTTTCACTATTCAGTCATTGATCAAATTCCTGGTGTCAAAAAACAAACAGCCATGGATAACTTTCCTGCGATGCGTGTTGCACTAGAATCTGGAAAAATTGATGGCTATGTCACAGAACGGCCTGAAGGGGTAACCGCTCAAACTCTAAATCCTAAGTTTAAAATGATTGAATTTGAAGCAGGAAAAGGCTTTAACACTTCACCCGATGACACTGCGATTGCGATTGGTTTACGCTACAATGACCCAGATAAAGCCAAAATCAATCAACTATTAGCATCGATTTCCGCTGATGATCGCACCAAATTAATGGACCAAGCAATTAGTCAACAACCTAACATGGATGATAATGGTAGTGAACAAGATGAAGTTAACGAAGCTGATCAAGCAATTGTCGGACAAACTGAGAAAAAATCAAATGAACCCTGGGTTATTCGGATTGCTCGCGAAAATGGAAAAGCCTTCTTGCGTGGTGCCGGAACAACCTTACTTATTTCATTAGTTGGGACAATTGTTGGAACAATTATTGGTTTAGCCATTGGTATTTTTAGAACCTTGAAAAAACCAACAAATACTGTTGCTCGCTTTTTCAATAAATTATTAAATATTTTATTCTCAGTTTATATTGAGATTTTCCGTGGTACACCAATGATTGTGCAAGCGATGGTTATCTACTACGGATCTGCTCAAGCTTTTAATATTGATATTAATCCACTCGTTGCAGCCCTATTCATCGTGTCAATCAACACAGGAGCATATATGACGGAGATTATCCGAGGGGGCATCTATGCTGTTGATAAAGGACAATTTGAAGCTGCTGAAGCGATTGGGATGACACACGCGCAAACAATGTGGAATGTGGTCATTCCGCAAGTTTTTAGAAATACACTACCAGCTATTGGGAATGAGTTCGTTATTAATATAAAAGATACATCAGTCTTAAACGTTATTGCTGTGTCAGAGTTATACTTCCAAGCTAAAACAGTGGCGGGTAGTAACTTCCGATTCTTTGATACATTCTTTGTTGTCTGTGTGATTTACTTTGTTATGACATTTACAGTGACACGAATTTTACGTTACATTGAACGTCGAATTGATGGTAATGACAGTGGCTCACATATGTCTTATGCAAATCAAATGCAAGTTCAAGAAACCGAAAAGAGAGGTGCTTAATCATGGGTATTATTGACATTCAAGGGTTACAAAAAGACTATGGACAGCATCAAGTCCTAAAAGGGATTGATATATCCATTGAAAAAGGTGAAGTCGTCACTATTATCGGATCATCTGGTTCAGGAAAATCAACGCTATTGCGATGTATTAACTTACTAGAAGAACCAACGGCTGGTAAAATTTTATATCAAGGCGATAATATCTTAGAACCAGGTTATAACTTACCTCACTACCGTGCTCGTGTTGGAATGGTCTTCCAACAATTTAATTTATTTGAAAATCATAATATTTTAAATAATTGTGTCGTTGGTCAAGTTAAAGTACTCAATCGTCCTAAAGAAGAGGCCGAAAAAATTGCTTTAGAAAACTTACAAAAAGTTGGAATGGCCGATTTTATCCATGCTAAACCGTCTCAACTATCTGGTGGACAAAAACAACGAGTAGCCATTGCCCGAGCAATTTCAATGAATCCTGACGTGATGCTTTTTGACGAACCAACATCGGCATTAGATCCAGAGATGGTTGGGGAAGTCTTAAAAATTATGCGTGAATTAACGACAACAGGTTTAACGATGATTATCGTGACACATGAGATGAAATTTGCACAAGAGGTTTCAGATCGAGTTATTTTTATGGATCAAGGGGTTGTTGCTGAAGAAGGCAAACCTGAGCTAATCTTTAATCAGCCTAAAGAAGCTCGGACAAAAGAATTTTTACAACGTGTTTTAGATAACTAAACACATCATTAACACTTACAGGAATAAAAACCCAATCGATTTCTCGATTGGGTTTTTATTATCTCATAAATTATTTGTTATTTTATTATCTAGAAAATCGCGATATTTTTATTGATATTGATTATTTTTTATGTTGATACTGTCTTTATATCTTTTCTGTTTCTCTGAGATAAAGCCTCAATGATCAGTCAATTAAACAGTATCTTATTTTTATCCATTCATGACTAAATTCTTAATGGCTTTGATTGCAATGTTCATTAAGAAGAACGCTTGTTTCCATGTGGACAAGACATCTTTTTTCCAACAGAGTTATGCACATTAGAAAAGTTGGTTTAACAGTTTTAAACAGAGTTATACCCACTATCCACAGACTTATCCACAATTCAAGGTGGGGATAACCGCTTTTGCGCATAAAAAAACTAAAAAGGAGTTCCTTTTTAGTTTTTTATTTGTTTTATTAAAGTTATCCACGGGGATAAAAAATTAATTAGCCATCATTGATGTTAAAAATGTCACTAGACCTAAGACAATACCAGGTGCATTTGCTATCGCAAGTGGCCAATCTTTTTTCTTTTTCGTTAACCCATAACATACCCATAATGTACAGTTAATTGAAGCAACTAGTGGTTGTAAAAAATTTCCTGGTTCACCATTTAAATTCGACATAATCTGGGGAATATAGGCTACATACATCAAACAAGATGTTACTGTAGCTATCCAACCTAACACTGTTATTTTTTGTTCTGTCATTATTTATTCAAACCCTTCAATTTAATAAAATATTAATAGTTATTATTTATTTTACTCTACTTTTAAGACATTTACAAAAAAAAGAATTTAACATTTCTGCTAAATTCTTTTTTTGTCATTATTTAATTAAGCGATAAATCGCATCAGCATAAATTGCTGTCGCATTCATTAAATCAGAAATTGCCATAAATTCATTTTTTTGATGCATTGTATCAATACTATCTGGGAACATCGCACCATAGGCAACTCCACGTTCGAGTAATCGGCCAAACGTTCCACCACCAATCACTTGTTCGTGACCTTTTAATCCAGTATGTTCTTCATATACTGATAATAATGTTTTTACCAACGGATCTTCAGGTGACACATAGTGTGGACCTTTGCCGCCAGCCAAACCAACAACAACTGCACTTGTATTTGCCACTTTATTCGTAATTTTTTCAATAATTACATCTTCAGTCAAACCTTTTGGATAACGGAAGTTTAGAGTGATTGTATTATTATCTTTGCTTGCATCAAACTTAAAGACACCTGCATTCATTGTTAAATCACCCATAATGTCATCAACGTATGCTAAATCAAAGTGTGCTGCTTCAGTATCATCATGTACATAATCAGCAATCACAGTTAAAAAGTCTTTTGCAGACCCCGAAAAATCATAGAAACTTAAAAAGTTAGCTAAATATGTTCCGGCATTAATTCCTTTACTTGGCATTGCCCCGTGTGCCGCTTTACCATGAATCGTTAAAGCAGCCATTGAATCTGTGACGTTAATAGTACCTGTAACAGGAACTGTTTCTAAGTATTCATTAAATTCTTTAGCAAATGCAGCAATATCACCAGATACTTCGACAATTGCTTTTGCTTCTTCCGGTACCATATTTGCACGCATACCAGCATCAAATTTAATTAATTTCAACATTCCATTATTTTGACCAGTAAAGACTAACTCAACAGTAGCATTCCCTTTTTCACCATTAATAATTGGAAATTCTGCATCTGGTGAAAAGCCAAAATCGGGCGTATCTTCCGTTGCTAAATAATGATCTAAACATTGCCATGAACTTTCTTCATCCGTTCCAATAATAAAACGAACGCGTTTTGAAATTGGTAATTCTAATTCTTTAATCATTTTTAATGCATAATAAGCAGCTATCATTGGGCCTTTATCATCACTCGAACCACGAGCATAAATTCGTTCATCTCTAATCTCTGGCGTAAATGGATCAGAATCCCAGCCAGGTCCAACAGGTACCACGTCAACATGTCCAATAACACCTAACGTTTCAGCACCACTACCGTACTCGATATGTCCTGCATAGTTATCAACATTTTTTGTCACAAAACCATCACGAGCACCAATTTCTAAAAAGCGTAGTAACGCTTCTTTAGGGCCAGGTCCAAATGGGGCATCTGCTGTCGCTTTATCGTCTTCCCTAACACTAGGAATACTTAATAAGTCAAACAGGTCTTTCATTAAATCAGCGCGACGTGCCTCAACTTCTTGTTTCCAATTAATAGTCATTCTACGAATCCTCCTAGTTTACTTCTATAAGGTCTATCATATCACTTTTCTTTATTTAACCAAAGAGTTTTTGTAGAATTCAGTTAAATCGCACCAATCTGTCTTAATTCAAATTCAGTTAATGGACGGTACTGTCCTCTTGCTAAAGAGTCATCGAGTTTTAGACCTGCCATACTTACACGATCAAGTTCTACTACTTTTTTACCAACAGCCGCCACCATTCGCTTAACTTGATGATATTTTCCTTCGACGATACTGATTTTAGCTAGTGTCCGTTCTGGCATCGATTGACTCTCTAAGATGAGGAGTTCCGCTGGTAGACATACATCACCATTTTTTAATATCATCCCTGCCTGAAATGCTTTAACGTCTTCTGAAGTCATCTGACCGACAATCTCTGCAAGATATGACTTCATAATTTTTTTCTTTGGTGACAAGAGTTGATGAGCTAAGTCGCCATCATTTGTTAGCAATAAAAGACCAGTCGTATCTTTATCTAAACGACCAATCGGAAATAAGCCTGGAACATAATCATCTTTAGCGATTAAGTCAATCACTGTTCGGTGCTCCGCATCTTCCGTTGCAGAAACCACTCCTTTTGGTTTATTTAATAAATAGTACACATATTTTTGATAAATTACTTGATTGCCATCAACGGTTACCTTATCTTCTAATTCATTAATCGCCCATTTACCATCTTTAACCAATACCTGATTCACTTGAACTCGCTTTTTCTTTAATAATTCTTTAACCTCTTTCCGACTACCAAACCCGGTATGGCTTAAAAATTTATCCAATCGCATATAATACAAACTCCCTTCTAAAAGGAAAGACTTGAAACAAAAACGCGAACGTTTAGTTTCAAGTCCTTCTTATCCTATTTCTACTTACTTGATATGTAACTTACGACGAACTTTCACAACTTTAGGGCCCAATAATTTATCGGCTAACCGAACTTTTAAGACCATATAAGCATAAGCCACAATTCCAATAAAAACTGAAACTGCCACAATAATAAATGCTGGAAGTTTACGATCTTGATTTAAAAAGAGACTCAGAATACCTTTTGTAGCCCATGTAACTAACATCATGATTACACTAAAAACAGTGATGAGTAACGTTCGACGAATTGTCAAAATATAATTAAACTGTGTAATTTTGTGAATCGCATGTGTTAATAAGATACCTGATACTGTAAACCCAATCGCAGTTGAAATCAATGGTCCATACGTTTCAAATAAGCGAATCATTGGATACTGTAATAGGAACTTAACTAATAGACCAATTCCTAAAATCATTATTGTTTCATTATTATGATACAAGCCTTGGAGCGTTGTAGACGTTAAAATAAAGTAACCAGTCACTAATCCAACTAAGCACGCTTCAACTAAAATATGGACACCTAGAGCATCTGGTTTATAAAATAGCACATACATTGGTTCAGCTAAAACCATCATCCCTAGAGTTGCCGGAATCATAATGAAAAATAATAATTGAATATTATCACTAATCAACTTGGCTAAACCTGCACGGTCCTTTTGTGAATAAGCGGCAGTGACTAGCGGCAAACTTGTAACAGCTAGTCCAGTTGCTAACGAAATAATAATCATGACTAGTTTATCTGGATTGGCACTAAAAATACTAAACAATGCTGCTAATTGTTTATCCGTATAACCTGTGAAACTGGACATCATTCGCTCAAATGTAAATTGGTCGACTAGTTTAAACAATGTAATACCAGACCCAACAATCGTAAAAGGAATGGCTTGCTTAATCATATCAAACACTAAGCGATTTTCTGACAAAATGACTACATTATCGCTATTCGCCACTAAGCGATTAATTTCTGGCTTTTGCTTGAGATAAAAGTAAATTAATGTCCCAAATGCACCAAGCATACCTATAAATGCAGCAAAAGTTGACTGGATAACAGCATCAACATAATTACCATCGCGTACTTTCATAATAATAAAAGTAGCTAAGAGCATATAAAATACGCGAGCAATCTGCTCAATTACTTGTGATACAGCAGATGGCATCATATTTTGATTTCCTTGGAAATACCCACGAATAACACTCATACAAGGAAAAATCAAGATAGCCCAACTCAATGAACGCATGACAGGAATCAATTCCTTATTGCCTTCAGCCAAAATTGGGGATGCCACATACATCACCCCGAAAAATAATACTCCGAAGCCAGCCATAATCATTAGAGTTCGTCGAAATAATTTTTGACTAACTCCATATTCATTTAGAGAATTATAATGCGACAATTGCTTAGCAACTGCCCCTGGAATACCAGCGGTTGCAATCATTAAGAAGAGTGCATACACGTTGTATCCTTTGTTAAACAAACTGTTGGCGATATCACCATTTTTTCCCATCCATGCATACCATGGGATAATGTAAACGGCACCTAATAATCGAGACAAAACGCTCCCTGCGGTCATCCACATTGAGCCTCGAACCATCTTTTCTTTCGCCTCTAGTCCTTTGTCCTCAAAAGAGGTGACTCGACTCGACATGATTCATATCCAACTTTCTTTTTATACTGCTCTTATTGTAGTTGTTCACAATCAAATATGCAAACTCTTTTAAATATATTTAAAGATTGTTTTAGCCAACCACAATATTAACCAATTTATTTGGAACAACAATCACTTTCCGAATCACTTTTCCATCGATATGCGCTTGCACATGTTCATTTGCCATCGCTAATGCTTCTAACTCATCTTTAGCTAAATCACGTGATACGGTGACTTTTGCGCGTAGTTTTCCATTAACTTGGAAAATTACTTCTAGTTCATCTTCTACTAGCTCATTTTCATCATAAGTTGGCCATGACACATAAGATAAACTATCAGTTCCGCCCATGCGCTCCCATAATTCTTCTGCAATAAATGGCGCAACAGGTGCTAATAATTGTAAGAAGCCTTTCATATAATCGACTGGCAAGACATCTGCTTTGTAAGCTTCATTCACAAAGACCATTAACTGTGAAATTGCAGTATTAAAATGTAACTGCTCGTAATCTTCCGTCACTTTTTTAACTGTTTGGTGATAAACTTTTGTCAATTTACCATCATTGTGTGTCGTAATCCGATCACGTAACACAGCGTTCTCATCAATAAATAAACGCCATACACGGTCTAAGAATTTACGACTACCTTCAAGATCATTTTCACTCCAAGCAATTGATGCATCGAGTGGTCCCATGAACATTTCATATAAACGTAATGTGTCAGCACCGTATTGTTCAACAATATCATCTGGGTTCACGACATTACCTTTTGATTTAGACATTTTCTCGTTGTTCTCACCAAGAATCATTCCTTGATTATAAAGACGTTGATATGGTTCCTTGGTGTGTACTACACCTAAATCGTATAAGAATTTATGCCAGAAACGTGCATAAAGCAAGTGTAAGACCGCATGTTCTGCTCCACCCAAGTAAACATCTACTGGCAACCATTCTTTGGCTTTTTCTGGATCAACTAAGACGTCATCATTATGTGGATCGATATAACGAATATGATACCAAGAGCTACCAGCCCATTGTGGCATAGTATTTGTTTCCCGGCGACCTTTCATACCAGTTTTTTCATCGACAACTTCAATCCAATCCGTCATGTTAGCTAATGGTGATTCACCGGTACCACTCGGTTTAATATCAGTCGATTTTGGTAGAATCAATGGTAATTCATCTTCTGGAACAGCTGTCATTGTACCATCTTCCCAGTGAATAATTGGAATTGGCTCACCCCAATAGCGTTGGCGTGAGAATAACCAATCACGTAAACGGTAACTCACTTCTTTTTTACCAACATGATGGTCTTCTAACCATTCCAACATTTTAGTGATAGCCGTTTCTTTATCTAAACCATTCAAAAAGTCAGAATTAATATGTGGTCCATCACCTGTAAAGGCTGATTCAGTGACATCCCCACCTTCTAAAACTGGAACAATGTCTAAATTAAAAGCTTTGGCAAAGTCATAATCACGGTCATCATGAGCTGGAACAGCCATAATCGCTCCCGTTCCATAGGTTGACAAGACATAATCAGCAATCCAAATTGGCATCTCTTTACCATTCACTGGATTAATTGCATAGGCACCAGTAAAGACACCTGTTTTTTCTTTAGATAATTCGGTACGATCTAAATCTGTTTTTTTCTCAGCTTCTTTAATATACGCTTCAATGGCTTCTTTTTGTTCTGGCGTCGCAATCTCTTTAACTAAAGCTAATTCTGGTGCTAATACTGCATAGGTTGCACCAAATAGAGTGTCAGGGCGTGTCGTAAAGACGGTAAATTCTTTCTCTGTGTCTTTGATTTTAAACGTCACATTCGCACCTTCAGAACGTCCAATCCAATGGCGTTGCATTTCTTTGATACTTTCAGGCCAATCAATCAAGTCTAAATCATCAATTAAACGATCAGCATAAGCAGTAATTTTTAACATCCATTGCTTCATTGGTACACGGTACACTGGATGATCGCCACGTTCAGATTTTCCATCAATTACTTCCTCATTGGCTAAAACAGTTCCTAAAGCCGGACACCAGTTAACTGGTACTTCTGCCTCATAGGCTAAACCTTTTTCAAATAATTTAGTAAAGATCCATTGTGTCCATTTATAGTAACTTGGATCAGTCGTATTAATCTCACGACTCCAGTCAAAACTAAAACCTAAAGCGTCAAATTGACGTTTAAATGTTAAGATATTTTTGGCTGTAAATTCAGCTGGATCATTTCCAGTATCAAGAGCATACTGCTCTGCTGGTAAGCCAAATGCATCCCATCCCATGGGATGTAAGACGTTAAAACCTTGAGCACGTTTCATTCGTGACAAGACATCTGTTGATGTATAACCTTTAGGATGTCCTACGTGTAATCCTTGACCAGATGGGTAAGGAAACATATCAAGTGCGTAAAATTTTGGTTTAGTTGATTGTTCCTCAGTTTTAAAGGTGTCATGTTGTTTCCAATATTTTTGCCATTTTTGCTCAACTGCTTGATGATTATATGCCATGTTAATAGCCTCCCAATTTAGTGTGTTATCATAAAAAAAAGCCCTATGGAAATAATAAAAATCATTTCCATAGGACGTATAATTATTAATTACGTGGTACCACCTATGTTTATGTTGATTAACATCATCAACACCTCAGGTCATGATATCGGAATGATTCCGGTCGATTCAAACTAATTCAGAGCTAAGTTCGGAAGTTCCTTATATGCATTCACACCACCCATGCACTCGCTGAAAAAATTTCCTTCGTACTACTTCTCTTCGACATTTATAGTATTACAGCCATCATACCAAATAACTTGTCGTAATTCAATCACGTTTATTTAACTTTTAGTAACTGACCAGGATAAATGATATCACTTGATAAGCGATTAGCTGTTTTAATTTGAGACACAGATGTCTGATATTTTTGAGCTAAAGCCCATAATGTTTCCCCACGTTGAACTTTGTGCATTTGGCCTTTTCCAACTTGGACAGTTGTTTGTGGGCGTGCTTTTTCAGTCGTTTTTAACACTAGCTTTTGACCAACATAAATCAAGTCACTGGTTAAACCATTTTTAGCTTTAATTTCTGATACAGTTAAGCCGTGAGCCAGACCAATGTGATAGAGTGTATCACCTGATTTCACTTGATACGTTGTTGTCCCTTGATTAACTGTAGGACGTACCGTTGCCTGTGATTGTGGTTTAGATTGTACTTTGACTCCCTTAATTGTCAAACCTTGACCAACATAAATTAAATCATTTGTTAAACCATTCCACGACTTCAATTCAGACACACTTACGCCATACCGACGACTAATGCCATAAAGTGTATCACCTGATTTTACTTGATACGTCGTTGATGAGACAGCTGGTTGACTTGGTTTTGTCGGCTTTGGTTGTGGTTTAGCTTGTGGTTTTTGTGTGCCATTTTGCCCTTTAATCACTAACTGTTGATTCACGTAAATCATGTCGCTCGTTAAACCATTCCATGATTTTAAATTAGCGACACTAACACCAAATTGACGGCCAATTCCAGATAGTGTATCGCCACTTTTAACAGTGTAAACTTTCTGTGATTCGTTAGTACCTGACGGTTGATTTGGCTTACTTGGTTTTTCCTGAGGCTTAACTTCAGGTTTGGTCTCTGGTTGATTTGGAATAGAAATAGTAGATCCCTTAATCACTAACTTCTGTCCCGGATAAATCATGTGATTAGTTAATCCGTTCCAACTCATTAAGTTGCCAACACTCACATTATAACGACGACTAATCGCATAAAGTGTATCGCCACGTTGAACTGTATAAGTTTGTTGCGACACATTAGTGTTTGTTGAACCTGAACCAGTCGATGAATTATCATTGCTCGGTGTTGTTGGCTTAGTAGAGGTATCAATCACCTCACCACTTCCACTACTAGGTGAGTCATATTGAGTTAGATTATACATTTGAATTAAATTATTTAATTTATTATTATAATTTGGATCCGTCGCATATTTGCCTGTCAATGCTGCTGTTGCATCACGATATGATGTTGTATTTGATTTCCACGCACCAGCATAAAAGTAAACACCAGGATAGAAAGATGTTGTTCTTAAAACACGAGCATTATCTTGGAATGACTCCGCATAAGATGGATATTTTCGGAAATTATCGTAAATTTGGACATTTTTTCCATTATAATGTTCCCAAGTTAACATCCGAACCGATTGTCCTTGATATTGACCTTTAATCCCAAATAAATTAAAATTAGGTGCTTGTGACAGGGTACTTTGACCGTAACCACTCTCCAAAATAGATTGTGCTATCATAACTGAAGCATACAAATCATTTTGAGCCGCAACTTGTTGCGCATAAGGGGCAACTGTTCCAACAAAATCATTTTGTGGGATAGCTTGACGATTTAAACTAGCTGTTTGTGGCTGTGGCTGGCTAACTGATTTTTTAATTTGATTAGATGAGACGGCTTGTTTGTTTTTCACCGTTACTTTTGGCTTTGTTGCCGGTTTAGACTGAGTCGTTTCTTTGTTTGATTCTCTAGTCTCTTTAGTCTCTTTAGTCTCTTTAGTTGCACTACTAGTCGTTGTTGAAGATGTCGGTTGTTTTGTTTGGTTAGTTGAACTCGTTGTTGCCATTGTTTGAGACGATTGTGTTTCTGACGGACTTGCCTCATTTTTAGTTGAACTTGTTGTCGTTGCTTTACTAGTCGTTTCACTAGTCTTAGTAGACGATGACGAATGTTCAGATGAAATTTCCGTCGACGTTGATAACGTAGACGCTTGTACGCTGCTTTCTGATGACTTCTGATTCGTTTCTGTTTGATCCTCCGAAACAGCTGGCTGTCCAACTTGTTGGTTCAACACACTAACAACATGTGACAACCGTTGTTCTTCAGCTGATACTGTAATTGTCTGTTGCGCCATTGACTGATTTTTTAAATTTAATGGTAAATTTAATGACACAGCATATGTTCCATTTTGATTTAACGTCATCTTAATCTGATTTAATGAACGATTCACATGAATTTCACCAATCACTGCCCCAGTTTTATCTTTTAGTTCGCCATCCTCAAATGATTCATTGATTGCAATATTTGGTGAAATGGTTAACATAAATTCTGTTTTATCTTCACCTGTTACCATTAATTCAGTCACTAGATCCACTTGATTGGCTGTAGTAGCAGATAATTCTTTTGGACCATTGAGTGATGTTAGACGAAGTGTCGCTCGATTAATTGTTTGGTTCTCATCAGTTGATTTCTTTTCTGAATTACCAGTTGCATAGACGATATTTTCTGTTAGTGGCATAGCCATTAGTGATGATAACATCACAGTTGTCCCTAACAGCGTAACATTTCCACCAAAAATAGGTTTTCTATTCCTTTTTTTCCCATTCACTACTCACCCTACCTTATCTTTATTACTAATCTTTACCTTAAAAAGTTCCTCATTATACTAATTAAATCATCTAAAGACTCCATTAGCAAGCATAACCATTGTCTTTTTTCAACATAAATCAACTGACTATATTATTAGAAAAACAGGTTTTTTTACTCATACTTTGGACTGATTTTAAGGCCAGCCTATTGTTTATGACATTTGTAATCGGTATATTAACAGTAGTGAATACAATATAGGAGCTTATCATTATGAATAAAGAGCATTTTATCATTGAATTAAAATTACATCTCAGACCCTTATCACAAAGTGACCGTGACAAGATTATTAACTATTACCTTGATTATTTTGCGAAAGAACAAGCAAATGGTTTATCTGAATATGAAATTAGCCGAACTTTACCACATCCGAAAGAAATTGCTTATGGTATCTTGGAGGACTACGATATTCCTGTCAATACAACCGAGCCTGCTCAAAATGATTGGGTAGAATTCTTTGTTGAATCAAAACCATCTGAGGAAGTTCCAGAGTATCTTTACACAGAACCAGAGTCACCATTTGTCCGACTGTTTCAAATACTAGGTATTATTGCCTTAAATACATTTTTTATGATATGGCTCATTTTAGTTTTTGTCTGCCTATTAGTTGCTGGATGGTTGACTGCTATCGTATTGATTGCTTCACCAGGACTAACGGTTTACAATTTAACACACTTTATTAGTACATTTAACTTGTTCCAATTTTCCGTTTCACTTGCACTATGTGGAGTTGGGTTAATCGGATTTTTATTGCTACGCCCCTTAACTGCAGGTGGCTACAAGCTGTTAAAAGCATATATTAAGTGGAACTTACAAATTATTAGAGGGAGACGACTTGTTCGATGAAAAAAAATACTTTGTTCACACTAATTGTGGCCATCCTTTTAATTATTGTCGGAGGTATTAGTTCGCTATTTTTAGGTTTCCGTCTAAATCAAGATTATGAAAACCACGTGGTGAAAGAAAACTATCCTTACGACAATAGTAAAACACTAATAATAACATTACAGACAAATGCATTCGTTCAGTTACGTATGTCGTCCACAGACTCAACCCAGTTGAACTATCATGGAAATTCATTAGATACGAGTCAGATTGACACTCTTAATTGGCAAACTGAGAAAAAAAATGAACAAACCACTCTGAATATCACAACAAAAGAAACAAAACAAATCAATAAATTTAATTTTTTCCCATTTGACAGTGCTCATAACAATTCTGGAAGTATCAATTTAGAGATTGCACCAAACTATGAAAAAATTATTATTAACGGTCGCAGTCAGTATCTTGAACTAGCTAGTCTCGATTTTAAAGAATTAGTCATTAAAAGTCAGCAGTATAATGTCTCCATGCATGACAGTCGTTTGGATGATTTGACTATTGAAAATAACCAAGGTGCAGCACTTGGAAAAGTGATTGTTAAAAACAATCTAAACATCTCTGCTAAAAATGGAGAAATTAGTTTAACCGACTCAAAAGCAAAATCATTTATACTTAATAATGAGAATAATGATATTTTCACTGCCAATACTTCGGGCGATCTGGTAGCTAAAACAAATAATGGCCAAATCTCTGTCAATCACAATAGCGGTACGATTGACCTAGCTACTAAAACAGGAGATATTTTCCTCCATACTAATTTAGATAAAAAACACAATCCTATTACTGCTATTAGTGACCATGGAGATCTTGATTTTGAATTTTCAGAAAAACAATTCCTAGAAGACTCCGTCCTAATAACCAGTGATATTGGCGAAATCACTGAACTATTTAATAAAAATTTAACCTCTCGAACACGCTACGAAAAAGGAAAAGGAAAGCCTGTTATTTCTGCACATTCAACAAGCGGAGACATTTCAGTCCAAGCCATTGGCGAAGATGATGACCATTACGGTGACGATTTTAACTAAACCTCCCTATTCTTTCATGGTATAATAAAAACCACGCTGAACAATCAGCGTGGTTTTTATTTTTAGGAGGAAGATACTCTATGAAAGCACATAAAACCTCTTGGTTCATAGCAAGTGGCTTAAGTCTATTTGGCTTTCTGGTCATTGCTTTTTTTGTGGCTTTTAATGAAGCCGCATTAAAAACTATAGATCAACCAATTAGTCAATTTATTCGTGGTACACTTACACCAAGTAAAACAACTTTTTTTTCAACTATGACTGTTTTTGGGAACACGACCACTATTGTCGCATTAACGTTAATTGGTATTATTGCTCTGTATAAATGGCAAGGGCGAATGACTGCCGCTTGGTTATTTATCAATGCTGCACTCGTGCAAGGTGCTGGAAACCTACTATTAAAAGCTTTATTTAATCGTCCGAGGCCTAGTGTTGACCATCTCGTTTATGCTAGCAATACCAGTTTTCCTAGTGGGCATTCAATGGGGAGCATGCTCTTTTATGGTACGCTTATTTTCTTGTTACCGACTATTATTCACCAAAGAACGCTGCGAATCATTAGCCAATGTATCTTAGCTTGTATCATTCTACTCGTTGGTACTAGTCGGATTTACTTAGGGGTCCATTATCCAACAGATGTTTTGGGTGGTTTCTTTATTGGCTTTGCTTGGTTATGCTTCTCATATCCAATAATGCTGTCACTGCAGACTAAATCACAATTAGGAGGCAACTAATCATCATGTTTCAATACAAAGACGGGCAACAAAAACGCTATTATACTTGGAATCACGCTTTAAGAGAAACCTTTGCCGAAAAAATCTTCAAAGTTCCAATTGATGCTGGCTTTGACTGCCCTAATCGCGACGGAACAGTCGCTGTTGGTGGCTGTACCTTTTGTAGTGTCTCAGGTTCAGGAGATATGATTATTGCGCCATCTGAACCTTTACCCATTCAATTTCAAAAAGAAGTCCAGCACATGCATCAAAAATGGCCAACAGCCAAACATTACATTGTATACTTTCAAAACTTTACCAATACTCATGCTCCACTGTCAGTGATTAAACACCGTTTTGAGCAAGTTTTAAATGAAGAAGGCGTGATTGGTATTTCCATTGGTACAAGACCAGACTGCTTACCTGATGACGTTGTCGACTATCTAGCTGAACTCAACCAGCGTTTTTATGTTTGGGTTGAATTAGGCGTACAGACGACTTATGAAAAAACAAGTCAGTTGATTAATCGAGCGCATGACTATCAAACGTATCTTGACGGTGTCGAAAAATTGCGTCGACATAATATTAATGTTTGTACACATTTAATCAACGGACTACCTGGCGAAACTGCTGAGATGATGGTAGAAAATGTCCGCCGAACGGTCAATGATTCTGATATTCAAGGGATTAAGCTGCACCTCTTACATTTAATGACGCATACAAAAATGATGAAAGATTATCTGGAAGGTCGCCTCTCACTTTTATCTCAGAACGACTACGTTAATATCATCTGTGATCAACTAGAAATTATCCCTCCGCGCATTGTGATTCATCGTCTAACAGGGGATGCTCCCAGAGAAACGATTATTGGCCCAATGTGGAGTTTAAAAAAATGGGAAGTCTTAAATGCGATTGATGCAGAATTAGTACGGCGACAAACCTATCAAGGAATTTACACTACATAAGGTTAAAAGGAGTGTCATAGTATGTTACAAACCGCTTTGCATTATAGTCATGAATTATTAAAAGAAATTGTTCAACCGGGCGATGTCGTGGTTGACGGTACTATGGGAAATGGCTTTGATACAGTGTTTTTAGCGGAATTAGTTGGAAAAACGGGGTTAGTTTATGCCTTTGATGTTCAAGAACAAGCACTCACAACAACAACAGAACGTTTAAAAGCAGAAAAATTACTAGAGCGAACACAGCTATTACTACAAGGTCATGAGACACTGAGTCAGGTAATCCCTGAAATACAACCCATTAAATCAGCACTATTTAATCTTGGTTATTTGCCACACAGTGATAAATCAATCATCACAACTGAAGCCACTACGATTCCGGCATTAACCGCTTTAATTAGCCGTCTTGTTACTAGAGGTCGAATAATTCTCGTCATTTATTCTGGACACGAAGGTGGCGAAGCAGAAAAACAGGCTGTTTTAAACTTTGCAACTGAATTACCACAAGAAGACTTTTCCGTCTTGTATTATGAGTTTATCAATCAAAAGCATTCACCACCTAGCTTAGTCTGTATTGAACGGAAAAAATCACCTAAAAAATAAATCAAAACCCCTCGTCATTTGATAATTGACGAGGGGTTTTACGTAGCCCACTGACTGTTGTGATACTAGTCAATGGCTTTCTTTTGAAACTGATTTAATACAAAAGAAATCACAACTAAGCCTAAACCTAAAAGAAACACATAATGAATACTATTAGCTAAAATACCATGGAGATCACCTAATAATTCTTTTGGTAATGCCCCCGCTGTGTGTGGATTAATTAATTCATTCATCATATCTTTGGTCACACCTAACTCTTTTTTCTGAGCCAATGATTGATTCATCGTACTATTAAGGACTAAACCAAAGATTGAAATCATTAACGTCTGACCAACTGTTCGTGAGAGAGTAAAAAATGAGGTTGCAACACCAATATGATGCTTATCTACAGTTGATTGTGCCAAAACCGTTAAAATCGTCATTGTCATACCAAAACCAACCCCAAAAACCCCTGAAAAAATAAGGAAAATGGCATACGGTGTTGAGTCATTGACTAACACTAAGAACAAGCCGCCAATAAAAATTGGTAACATACTGATAAACATCACTTTACGGCTATCCCATTTCTGCATAGCACGACCACCCATAAACGAACCAATCATCCAAATAACTGACATTGGTGCTAAAACAATTCCACCAAGTGCTGCAGACTTACCTAAAACACCTTGCATCCACATTGGAATATAGACTTCTACGCCCATTAAGAAACCACTAATTAAAGCAGCAATCAAATTGACAATCACATAAGTTTTATTAGTAAATAAATCAAGTGAAATAATCGGATCCACTGCCCGCTTTTCAACACGAATAAATAAAAGAAAACCTACGATAAACAAGACAAATGATACTGCCGTCATCGTGCTAAAACCATGGCTCAATGTTTGGAAACCATATAGTAACGCTAGAAGCATAATCATCATTAAGAAACTACCAATATAATCAATTGGTCCTTTAACAACTTCAAATTCATCTTCAATTAGGAAAATCCAGATTAACACCATTAAGACAATTCCGATTGGCACGTTGATTAAGAAAATCCAATGCCAACTAATCACATCAACAATAAACCCACCTGCTAAGGGCCCTAAAATACTAGCAATTCCCCAAGCTGCACTATTTAAACCTAAAATGCCCGCTCTTTTTTCAATCGGGTACATATCCGCAATAATCGTCAATGACACTGGAATAATCGACCCGGCCCCAATCCCTTGAATTGCTCGAAAAATAATTAATTGAATCATATTTTGACTTATACCTGATAAAGCTGATCCAATAATAAAAATTAAAATACCAATTAAATAAATGGGCTTACGTCCAATTTTATCCGCTAGCTTGCCATAAATTGGGGTCATCATAGCATTCGTTAATAAGTAAATTGAAAACACCCAGTTCATAATCTCGATACCTTTTAGTGTTCCAACGATTGTCGGCATAGCCGTTGAGACAATCGTTCCTTCAACTGCTGTCATAAAAGTAGCTATAAACATACAGGCAGTGATAATTTTAACATTTGTTTCTCTTTTTTTTGTCATGTCATCCTCCAATATTAATTCTGTTACACGTGTCATAAAAAAAGCCTAAAGAGAGCCAAGCTCTCAATAGGACTAAGTACAAGCTATTTACCAACAAAGGCTTTAAGTTGGTCAACCTTATCTGTTCTTTCCCATGTAAATTCAACTTCATCACGTCCAAAATGACCGTAAGCAGCTGTTTTTTGATAAATCGGGCGACGTAAATCGAGCATGTTAATGATGCCAACCGGTGATAAATCAAATAAGGCCCGGATTGCTTCGATTAACTTAGACTCAGGGACAACGCTCGTACCAAATGTTTCAACGGAAATTGATACCGGCTCTGCAACACCAATCGCATAAGCTAATTGAACTTCACATTTTTCAGCTAAACCAGCTGCCACAATATTCTTAGCGATATAACGTGCCGCATAGCTAGCCGAACGGTCCACTTTAGTTGCGTCCTTACCAGAGAATGCACCACCGCCGTGACGGGCATAGCCACCGTATGTATCCACAATAATCTTACGACCTGTTAGACCAGAGTCTCCTTGTGGTCCACCAATTACAAAGCGACCAGTTGGATTAATATAGTATTTCGTTTGCTCATCTAATAATTCATTAGGAATTTCAAACTTCACCACGTGTTCAATCAAATCTTTTTTGATGGTTTCTAATGAGACATCCTCATCATGCTGGGTACTGATAACAACTGTATCGACACGCAATGGATGACCATTTTCATCATATTCGACTGTTACTTGTGATTTAGCATCGGGACGTAAATATGACAATGTCTCAGATTTACGTAAATCTGCTAGGCGCTTTGTTAGACGATGACTTAAAGCAATTGGTAACGGCATTAATTCTGGCGTTTCATTAATTGCGAACCCAAACATCAAGCCTTGATCACCAGCTCCTAAAGCTTCATCGGCATCATGCAAGCCTTCTTTTTTCTCTAATGATTCGTTCACACCTTGTGCAATATCTGGTGATTGCTCATCAATCGCCACCATAACCGCACACGTGTCACCATCAAAGCCATATTTTGCTCGTGTATACCCAATTCCTTTAATTGTATCACGAACCACTTTTTGAATATCCACGTACGCTGTCGTTGTGATTTCACCAAACACTAGGACTAAGCCAGTAGTTACTGAAGTTTCACAGGCAACACGCGCATATGGGTCTTTCTCTAGAATCGCATCTAAAATCGCATCACTGATTTGGTCAGCAACTTTATCTGGATGGCCTTCTGATACGGATTCTGATGTAAATAAACGTCTTTCTTTCATTCGGTTATTCCCCCTGATATTTATTCGGTTACAAGGCATCTTTACAAAAAAAATAGATGTAAATCCTATCGGGAATCTTGCAACATTCTCAGTATAACAGAAATTTTGGCGTTTACATATATAAAACATCAAGTTTAAACTGATATTCTAAAAAAGGTGACAAGGAAATACAATACGTCAATTCATCAAAAAACAATCCCTCTAGATGCTTAAAAAATCTAATTAAGAAAAAATAAATAGCCGATGAATTCATCAACCAATTGACAAATATCCGCGATATCGTTAGAGTAAAAGGTAACAGTCGGTCAGCTTAAGGACCGTTTACGCGTATTGTGTCTTACCCAAAAGGAGGGAAACTGGTGAGAGAAAAAATGACCCTATCTTTGCCTTATATCTTAATGATTACTGCCATGCAAACAGCTATCTCAATTTTACCTGGTATTTTATTTTTCCGCGATAGCAGTCAAGGACCGCATATTTTACCTTACATGATTGCTTATCTATTAATTTGTGATTTTTTTCAAATTTTTGGCCGAATGACCTACAAACAAGGACGCTCATTAGCATTACCAGCCTACAGTCTAAAAATCATTCTAAGTATTGGTTTAATCTTTATGATTACCAAAGAGACCGCCTTACAATTTGCAATTATTTTGCTAGCATATGAAGGCTTCCAGTTATTAATTTTTTCCAAACGCTTCTTTTATATTGATTCAATTACCTATTCATTAGTCAACGCTTTTTTCAAAGGAATTGTGTTTAATCAGCTACTCACAATTAGTTACCCCTTTACTTATCACTTTGATTTAATGAAGCCCTTTATTTTTTCCTTTGCCTTAATTTTACTGACAACCATCCTAAGTCAAGGATTGTACTCTTTTTTAAAACGCCAAGTTTGGTTTTTCATTCTAGCCATTATCTGTCTGATTGCCATTTATTATTTACTCATTACACAGTTTAAAACCGGTGAATTAAATTTAGTCAAACTAATTGGGTTTGTGATTATTAACTTGTCAGCTCTATATTTCTTCATTAAATCAAGAAACACACGCAAAAAAGAATTCGTCCTAAATTTAATGACCCTCATTGGGCTCTTCATTTATTATTTATAAAAAAAGAGTTAGTCCGCGATTGCGCTACCGCAACGTTGGACTAACTCTTTTCATTTCATCACCTTAATTAACCTTCTTGTCTCACTTGCGTGGCTAATTCAACTGTACAATCTGCTAAAACATCTTGTGGGTCAATCACCACTCCACGAGGATACTCTTGCAAATCTTCCACTAAAGACAATTCCGTACACCCTAATAAAACAACATCACAAGCAAGCTCTTGGAACATTTGATCTAAAATAGCAAAATAAAGCGTCGTATCTAGCTCATTTTTCGCTTTAATTTTATCAAAAATCAACGTACTCACTTGCTCTTGAATTGCTTTGGTTGGATGGACCACTTCATACCCTTTTTCTTCAATATAAGGATCATAAATTTTATTTTTAATGGTTCCTTCCGTTCCAATAATCCCCACTCTAACACCAGGTTCACAATGTTCAGCAATTCGCGACACTGCTAAACGTGGCATATGAAGAATTGGAACATCTGTTGCCGCTTCTAACTCATTGAAAAAATAATGGGCTGTATTACATGTTAGTACAAAAAAGCTAGGGTTTAATCGACTTTGTTGTTCTAAAACTTCCACTAAATATGGCAATGGATTTTCATGCTTTTCCGGATTCATAATGTAGCTACTACGGTCCGGAATAGTTGAATAATTAACGAGAATATAATCAAAATAATCTTGGTCCTTGGTTGCTGGCGTTTTACGATTGAGCATCTTGATATAAAGCTCCGTCGCCATTGTGCCCATGCCACCAATAACAGTAAAAAATTGTTGCATCGTTAATTACACCACTCTTTTTCCATATTTTTTAAATGCTTTTCGGTAGTAGTGGAACATACGTTGCAAGTTAATAAACCGGCGAATGCTCTTGTCACCACTATAGTAGAACGTATAGCCGTAGCGTTTTTCAGCAATCATCTGCTGGGCAACTTTTTTATAAGGCGTTGCTGGAACATACCGATTAAAGATATCAATCGGGACATTTAGCCAAAGTTTCCCCTCATCATCTGGTATGTGACTAATGACATTTGGACTATCTTTTAAGTCGTCATAGACATAATCACGAACAACCCACTCTGCTAAATTCAAACCATTCAACGTAACAAAAAAGCTACTACGACCTTGACGCAAGTTAATTTCAAAGAATTTATACGTTTGGTCTTTAATATCATATTTTAAATCGAAATTAGCAAAACCAGTGTATTTAATGTCTTCTAAGAAATGTGCCACTTTTTCGCAAATTTCTGCATTGTAGTCTGGCATGATGGCTAAATAATTACCAATTCCTGATGGTGTTGGGTCAGCTAACAAAGGGTGACCCAAACACATCATTTTCACCTGATGATGCTTATCAACATACACGTTTAACACACGCATTGGGCTTTCATTACCTTGAACAAACTCTTGTAACACCATATTATCTTGATAACCTGCTTGATAAATAGTAGTGATGATACGGTCATAGTCCGCGACATCATGGATAATATAGACTTTCTCTTTAATCGGATGAGTAAACTCATTCCATGTCACACTATTAGCTGGTTTTAAAGCAACGGGATAGGTGAAAGGATTAGCACTATCTCCATTTGCCATCATATCTTTCGTAATAATATGTGTTTTAGGATAAGGTAAATCGTAGGTTTCACAAATGTTGTAAAAACTTTCTTTGTTTTCTAATTTTTTTTCTAGTGACTTATCAATATAAGGACAAATAAATGTCTCAGATAGTTCTGCTAAATGACGAGAAATTAAATCAGTATACCAATCACCCATTCCCATTAAAATAACAGGTATGCTCGAATCTTTGTATTCTTTAGCAACCTCACGCATCTTATTAATGAATACAGGATCTGTGTCAAAATTTGGGACAACTTCCATATCCAAAATTTTAGCATGTTGCGTTGGCGCAAGAATATCACTTGCAATGACTCGTACTGGTTTATTGGTTAGTTCATAAAATGACCGAGCCATTCCGTATAGGTTTAAATCGCCACCTAATAGTACCGGAATAAAGTCTTTTTTCATTGTCACTCTCATCTAGTCCCTTCTCTGATTAACTTATTAATTCTCGATAAAGTACACTTCATACCATTTAATAAAAGTATAAATAGTAAAGATTTTTTGCATATTAGCAATACCTTGTTTTTGTTCTTCTAACAATTTATTTAAATAAGTTGTATTAAAGAATTTTTCTGCACTTGCTGAATTAAAGGCGTCTTTAATTAATTTTTGGTATTTATCTTGCTTCAACCAAGTTGCTAATGGTGATGGGAAGCCTAATTTTTCACGATTTACAATACGATCTGGTAATTTACTTTCTGAGGCTTCACGCCATGCAACTTTTGTCACACCATCTTTTACGCGTGTATTAACAGGCATTTTCATCGCCACTGCAGCCACTTCTTTATCAACTAGTGGTGTTCTCACTTCAAGTGAATTTGCCATACTCATACGGTCCGCTTTATGTAAAATATCATAAGCTAACCATTCATGAATATCAAAGTGTTGCATTTGTGTTACAGGATCTTGGTCTTTCACTTCATTAAATAGACCCTTAACAAATGTCGATGATGGTTTATTGTATTTTGGATTTTTTAATAGTTCATTACGTTCCGCTTCATTAAATACATAGTTCACGCGGTAATAACGTTCGCTAATATCTTCAGCTCCACGCATTAAGAAACGACGACCATGAAAATGTGGTAACCGTTTTGCTGTTTGAGCGAATAATTTACGCATTGTTCGTGTCGTAAATTTATTGTATGTCTCAAAAGCATCAGCCTCTAAATACGTATTATAACCGCCAAAGAATTCATCTGCACCTTCTCCAGATAAAGCAACTTTCACGTGTTTACTTGTTTCTTGTGACAAGAAATATAGTTGAATCGCTGATGGATTAGATAATGGTTCATCCATGTGATACATCGCTGTTGGAATAATATCAAAGAAATCATGATCATCAATTAAAATCGCAGTATTTTTTTGGTCAATTTCAGCCGCAAATTGTTGCGCCCACTCTAATTCACTAATATTTTTATCCGCAAAACCTAAAGAGAATGATTGAACATTTCCGTCTTGAGACGCTTCATTTAAAATATAGCTTGAGTCAATCCCACTTGATAAGAAACTACCCACTTCAACATCCGCAATCATATGTTTTTTAACCGATGCATCTACCGTATCGATAATTTCTTTTTTCACGTCGTCCATTGTTAAACTATTATCTGGTTTGAATTCAAAACGATAGTATTCATTTACAGATAATTTGCCATTTTTATATAAGAAATAATGACCAGGATTTAATTTGAAGACATTTTTAAACATTGTTTCGTCATTCGGAATAAATTCAAAACTCAAATGAACCGGTAGTAGTTCTTCATTTAGTTCTTTGATAAATTTTGGATGGTCTAAAAAGGCTTTGATTTCAGAACCCCATAAGAATGTTTCTTGGTCTTTATAATAGTAAAGTGGCTTAATTCCAAAATGGTCACGCGCCCCAAAGACTTCTTTTTTCTCAGAGTCATAAATGACAAAGGCATACATCCCACGAATACGGTCGAGTAATTTTTCACCCCATGCATCATAACCATGAATTAATACCTCAGAATCCACGTCTGTCTTAAAGACATAACCTAAAGCTTTTAATTCTTCACGTAATTCTAAATAATTATAAATTTCGCCATTGAACGTTAACATTTTTGTTTCATTATTATTAGCCATTGGTTGATTACCATGGTTAATATCGATAATGGATAATCGTCTAAATCCCATTGAAATAAAATCATCTTGGAAATAGCCTTCATCATCTGGACCACGGTGAATAATTCGGTCAGCCATTTTTTTGATTGTCTCAGAAGCAATCATTTCTTGATTAATGTATCCTACAAAACCACACATATATTAATCCTCCATTTATAGTCAATCTAGTTTGTTTTTCTAAATAAGATTAGTTTCGTCTCACATCTCTTAAGTATACGTTAAATCTGAAAGAATTTAAAGATTACAAGTCTTATTATAGCAATTTTACGATTCTCTTAACATAGTTAGACACAGTCATTTTAATTTTATAAAACAAAATAATTTGAAATGCCTAAAAAATGGCGAAAGTTTCTTTTTTATCTTAAAAATGCTACAATTAGTAGTCGAATACTACAATTAAAATAAAGGAAGTTACTACATGAAAGTATCCATTGTTATTCCTTGCTTTAACGAAGAGAAAATGATTCCTATTTTCTTTAAAGAAATGGAAAAAATTCGTGAAGCACACCAGTATACTTATGAATACATTTTTGTTAATGATGGGTCCCATGACCAGACGCTCGCAGAAATGCGTCTCTTAGCAAGCCAATATCCAACTGTCCGATATTTATCTTTTTCACGTAATTTTGGAAAAGAGTCGGCACTATATGCTGGTCTAAAATATGCGACTGGAGACTTAGTCACTGTCATGGATGTTGACTTACAGGATCCACCTGACTTATTACCACAAATGATTGAACGGATTACCACTTCGGATATTGATTGCGTTGGAACACGCCGTTCTACCAGAGAAGGTGAACCACCAATTCGAAGTTTCTTTGCCAAGAAATTTTATCAATTAATGAATAAAATTAGTGATACTGAAATGGTCGACGGTGCACGTGACTACCGTCTAATGACACGTCAAATGGTTGATTCTGTCTTAGAATTATCTGAGTACAATCGCTTTTCAAAAGGAATTTTTAGTTGGGTTGGATTTAATACTGAATACATTTCCTTTGAGAACCGAGAACGCGTCGCTGGTGAAACGTCTTGGTCGTTTTGGAAATTATTTAGCTACTCCATTGATGGCATCATTAATTTTTCCGATACACCACTAAACATAGCATCCTATACAGGCGTTTTTTCTTGTTTAGCTGCGGTCGTCGGTATGATTTTTATTATTATCCGTGCGTTAGCTTACGGTGATCCCACAGCAGGGTGGCCTTCAATGATTGTCATCATTCTCTTTTTAGGTGGCTTACAGCTACTATGTCTTGGTATCATCGGAAAGTATATCGGAAAAATTTTCTTAGAAACGAAAAAGCGACCGATATTTATTATCCGTGAAACAGAGGAAGCTCTAAAAAAAGATAAGCAAAAATAAAAACTTAGTTAGTCCCTTGAATATCAAGTGATTAAACTAAGTTTTTTTATTTTAAAAAGAATCATCTTAAGCATCAATCATAGTTATCAACTAGCTTTCTGTGGCTTTAATGAAAAGATTTCTCTTTACTTTCTTTTTTTTGATTTTTTAGTTCTTAATTTATGCGACACATTAGTTGTTCCTTGACGCCCTCGTTTATGTTGTTTAAACTCCGTGCGAGTCTTTTTTTGATGATTATATAAACGTACTACTATTAAAATAGCTAGTACGATTAAGCTGATAACAACACCAGTAATCAGGATAATAAATCGCCAATTTAAACTATTACTTTTACCTAAACTAACATCTCGCTCATTAAATTTTTTTGCATCTTGTTCATCAATCATAAATTCTTCTGTCCATTGCCATTTCTGCTCACCTGCAGTTACTAAAACATGTGCCGTATATTCTCCAGGTATCATACGCTCATTATTCATACTAATTGGAAAATCAATAAAAGAATTCGGTGCCATCCTCATAGACGTTTTTTTTGCGTCATATAAAACTTTTGGGCTACCTTTTTTCATAATCTGAGCTTCCACTGTCATATCATTAATATAAGTTGGAATACTATTAGAAAAATTGATAAAAATAGTATTATGATAGCTTTGTTGGCTTGCATAAGCACGATTGAACACTAAATCTGGTGTCATTTTTTTATCATTTTCCTGTAGGACAATCGATACAGCATACGCATATTTATTGATAACTTGTGATGCTGTATTATTGGTCTGTTGAGTATCGCTATTTGCTCGCATCATTTGTAAGCCACCTGCAATAACCCCGTCAAAACTCTCCTCTGGCATATTAATCTCCAAATCAACTTGCTTTGTTTCTTTTGGGGCTAGTACCACTGTCTCTGGAGCCGTTACAAGCTCCTCAAAAGGAAATTTGAGTGAAGCATCATTTTTAATATGACTATTAGCATACTCAATCACACCATTTGAATTTGTTTTAGCACCATTCAGTCTTAATTGAACTATTACTTCAGATTCTCCAGGATTTGTTAAAATAACAGCTAATTTTTGTTTTTGGCCCGTTTTCATCAACAAATCATAATAGCCTAATTGGTTGTCTGTTTGATTGTCAGGAAATTGAAGATGATAAGTAAAACCTACTGCATTGACCTGACTTTCTTTTTCGTCAACTGCTAAAACTGATTGAGGAAGTAGGGTACTTAAAAAAATTAGGGTTAACAGTAAAAAATAATTTATGACCAATCGTTTCCTTTTAAAATAATGTGCCATATAATTCTCCTTCTTGTGTCTAATTTATTGCCAGTCTATTTGTTTTTTGCATCCGTGAAAACACCTGTTTAAATTAGAAAAAGTGGCAAACTGATAAGATAATAGTATCTCTATCTGCTCACCACTTCGACATGCTACTTTCTACCTAACATTATTTCACGGCACCTAACGTCCAAGTCACTTCAGCAACATAATCACCTTTTGAAATTACGTTTGCAGTTATTGGTGGAATAGTTAAAACAACAGATTGTGCATCCGTTGCTAGATTTCCTAATCCATTATAGTCCTTACTTTGTCCGAACTCTAATGACCAGAAACCTGCTCCTTCGCCTTTATTCGCTCTAACAACGTCTTGAGCAGCACCACTCTCATCTAAAACAACTTTAGGATTAAGTTGGCCAGTAATCTGGCTAACTGGTGCTCCATCGAATACGGACGTTACTAGTAGAGGATTAGTATACGTGATTGTACTGCCTTTTAGTGTCTGGTTAGGTGCATTTTTTAATGCAAATTGTTTAGTTAATTGTGCACTAATGGTATAGCCAGTCGCTTCACCTGATATATCACCAAATACAATCATATTTCCACGTGTTTCTTTAACCACATCTTTATTTTCTTCATCTTTTCCCATCAGCTTTAGTGGCGCAGCATAGGCTTGTTGACTACCGACTTTGATTGTACCAAAGTTCAAATTAGTCAATGCGAATATTCCCTTAGACATATCTGTTCCATTTGTAACAAATCCCCAATCAGTTGGGCTAAGTGATTTCTCTGGATTTTCTGGATCAGGTATATACTGGCTTGTTATTGGGTTCTCTGGATCTGGATTACTAGGATTAATCGTCCCACTCTCAACAGTCAAGATACCATTGCTTGGCAACTCTGTGGCAATATCAGCTTTTGCAATCATTGGATCAAAAATTATGTTTGCTAAAACTGTCAGTACTACTAATGTCCCTAAAGGTCTAAACTTCATCATTAATTCCTCCTAATTTTTAAACCGTGGTATTAATCTTTTGCTTAGATTAATTAGCTAAGTATGATCTACTTTTTCAAACATATAACCTAATGGACCACTCGTATCGTGCTATCATGTGATTATTTATTCAATTATTTATAGACAATAGGCAAATAGGCAATTAGTAAATTCTTTTCATATCTAAACCACGCTATAATGAACATTGAGTCAAGAAAATCACAATCTTGTTAAGCATTAAGGTTGATCTGCAGTGACTGTCCATATAATAGTAGTCTGATAATTTCCGATATTAGAACCCGTCGTTTTTCTAGGATCTGCAATTAATTTCAAGCCAGGTGTTGTCCCCGTATTTCCCCAATCATTCGTAATATCATAAGTCCCTCCATTATCATTTTGATAAATAATATTTTCCTCTTTATTTAATACAATCAATTCCCCATTATGTGTGACATATTGTAACGACTCACTCATAACTGAACCAGTCTTAGGATTATGCATGTCATTTTCTAAAGTAGCTGTCAAACGCCAACCTTTTGATTTATTTGCACGTGTATCTGCAATGACTAAATCACCTGCAATTTTAGGATTGTCTACTCTATTTTTTCTTGCATTATACGTCAATTTACCAAAATCAATTGTACTTGGTGTTGATTGAAAAAATAGCTGACCATTAACTTGATAGATAAGTGTCTGCTCAGTCGCGTCAATTTTAACTTTTGTCTCATTATCTGGTCGCATACTAATAGCATAACCTGTTGTTTCTAAGGTATTTAGTTGTTTATCAATTGCGCTATATTCAGGCTGTGTCAAATCGAGAGTGTCACCCACATATAATTCTTGATCTATTGATTGACCATGACCAATAGTCATTGTATAGTCAGTCAGAACTTGGCCACTTTCATCTTGAAATTCAATCGTTAAAATAGCATCCAGATTAATGATGTTAACAACTATTGTTTCTGTGATATCAGCAGATAAACCTGTTACTTCTTTTGGTAAGGCTAGTGTTACTGGATAATCCTTATCTGATACTAGATTTTGTAAGCCTTTCAACTCACCTAAATCAGTAACTTTAAATTTAATTGTATCTTTCCAAACGGATAGTTGACCATCAGAAATACTATAACCACTTGGTTGACTTTGCATTATAATATAATTACTCAGAGTTTGGTCATCCATTTCTTTAATATCACTGTACGACAATGTCACTGGAGTATTAGCATTTATACCACTTGCCTGTTTGTAAACTTTTAGTGAACCCGTCACAACTGCTCTATTTTTGGCATCATCATATAAATAAATTGAAACATCTTCTCCTGAAATATTAGGTTTTTTTAATAACTCTAATACTGCATTACGATCAACATATTCATAGGTAAAATTTTGCTTTTTAGGATTAGTATCTTGAGGATTTTGAACAAAGATACTTGGATCGGGTAGTTCTTCACCTACAAAACTCACATAGTCTTTTCCTTCACCCGTCGGAGGAGTTTTATCGACAACTGTTTGTACTTCAGTAGCATCCTTACCATTTAGCCAAGCATAAGCTTTAATTTTTTCACCTGCTCGGAGGGGTAAATTTTCAGGTAAGACATACGTAAACTTTCCATCCCCATCAGCAATTGTATGAAATAAACGGGAATCACCTTCAACAGGTGACGGTACAGTAGGGCGTGTTAGTAAGACATCTTGACTAGCATCATTTTCATCTTTCACAAGATAAAATTGTAGTGCTGCGTTATTATTAACAACACCTGTCAACTCACGTCCATTAGTTAATTCACGATTATCGCTTGGTTCATCAAAACGTAGCACGACATCAGGAATATAGTTATACAATACCCGTGAAAAATTTTCTGTACGATAATTATCAATGAAACTATCTTGAATTGGTTTTGTCACACTATTACCTGACGCTTTTGTCACTTTCGAACCATTATAATCTACTTTGATACCGTACATAGGTGTCCAAGTAAATGTTGGTTCCTCTCGATTAGAGTCCTCATTTTTCCAAGCCATAACTTCTTGGATATCTGCAGTAAACTTTCCTGGTTGAGTCATACTAATTAATTCAGCATTCGGATTACCCCGACCATCCAAATCAACTTTACGAGCATTAGCAAAAGTGAACGTTGCATTACTATCAAAATCTAGCATATTACGAGTAGTTGCTCCGTCAACAATCGTTGATTCAAATATACCTCGATCGCCTACTATAAAACTAGAATCCCGTCCACCGTGAATCATCGCATCTGTTGAACTTACTTCTCCTGTTGAACGAAATCTTGCAATACCTTCATCACTAACTAAGAAATTCGATCCCGCAGACAAGTCTAATATACGTCCACGTCCGTTAGTTTTATCGACCAAGAACTGACCTGCTTCATCTACTTTAATGTTAGCATTACGTCCCATTGAAATAACCGGTGCACCAGTTGTCATATTATTAGCATTGAGCGTTAACTTAGAGTTACGACCGATGTCAATCAACGAACTATCTTGCATCATGATAGCCGCTCGAGAACTAGCTGTTTCAATTGGACCATTGGCGTTAATATTTAATTGACTGTCTTCACCAATTTCAATACTTGTTTGCCACTCTTTTGGCACAGAAGTATTGTAACCCATTCTTATAGGTACACGTGTCGTACCATCCGCTGTTTCAATCGTTAAATTCGCCTTTTTTCCAACGGTTATTTTTCCATTACGTTGCATACTGATAACAGAAGGAATTGTCCCACCCGTTGTCTGCCATGAATTACTCTCGCCAGCATTACCTAACGTTCGAATTGTTGCATTCGCATTTTCTTCAACTGTCATAGAAGGTTGGATACGTGATACCTCATCCCAATCAGAATACCAACTACCCAAGATTACCCCATCACCATTCGTCACCTCGATTAAAGTATCCGTGTTTTCACCAAAGACTAAGGTATGCGATTCTAAACCCGATTGATCGTTATCTCCCCCACCAGCCATATTACGAACAATTCCGTCATATGATGTATATTGTGAACCCGATGACCGAATATTATTTTTACCTTCAAAACGAATCACTGCTTGAAAAGAAGCTGTCACTTGCGAACCAGTATAATTCACATTACGATAGGTAATACTTGAGCCATACCCATTTCGGTCCCACATTGTGACAGGACCAAAATAATGTCCACCATACATGTCAACATTGTCAATGATCGGTTTATGCGTAATATTCGTATTGTTTCCCCATTTATAAGAATAGCCCAAAAAGTCCAATGAATGACCATTACCCAATAAAACATAGTCGGAACGATTATCTGCTAACACACGATCAGAGCGATTAGTATGGATATTCGTCATTGAATTTTGAACGTCAATAATCTGTATATCATTACTCATAAAAGCTTTATCAAGTTCATCCCATGTATGAACTTTTGTAACTTTCCCTACATACACAATTACTTCACTCATTAACGCTATTCCTGTACCAGTTACTTCTGCTGGAACTCTTAACTGAATCTTGTACTCTTCAAGACCATTGGCTGTAGCTTGTTCTAGTCCTTTCAAATCATCAATTATTATCTGATCGGTTACATCGATTCTCTTTCCGCCCAATAACCCATAAGCTTTTGCTTCATTATCTGTTAAAATTAATTTCTTCAATGCGTCTTTATCACCATTTAATGCTTGTATCTCTGAAATTTCTTTTCCGATATTTTTAGCAATAATACCCGTTCCATCAGTATTTAATTGATACTCTTCCAAATTATTAAATAAGTTGTTTTTATTTTTATAACCTTTAATGAACAGGTTTTCATCAGAAAAATCGGTTGTAGGAAGAGAGTCATCTATTTGTATAAATTGTTGTTTTCCTAAAGAATTATCTCTTACCTGAGCTTTTTGTACGAGAGTATCTTCATCTGTATCAATCGCATATCCAATCACTGGATGATGTACCATTGAAAAAAATAAGATACTAGTTAGACCTAATGTAATCAATAAACTCTTTTTTCTCATTATGCATCACCTACTTTCATATCTAATTAGTTAATGTTTTTTCTTGTTCATAAAAGGTGGTATATTGAAATGTTACCATATTTATCTTACCTTGAATAGGCTAGATAAATAATTTATATAGTTAAAAAACATTTTTTTGTTATTATTTTCCCAATATATAATACTAATAAATATTATCTTACTCTATAAGAATGATAGCGTAAAATATTTTGTGTAAATAGAAATTTAGGGTAGAAAAAGAGAAAGTCCATTCTGTAAAATTAAAGTTACGACACAAAAATTTTATAGGAGGACTTTCTCATGACTAATTTTACTACAGAAATTATGGAAACACTAATCAATAACGGCGATTTAGATGATTTATTTCGCCATCATTTAGAACTAGCTATCAATACACTTCTACAAGCTGAATTAACAGCTTTTCTTGATTATGAAAAATACGATCGTGCTGGATTTAATTCAGGAAATTCCCGAAATGGGAATTATTCACAGTCATTCAAAACAGAGTATGGAGAATTAAACTTGACCATTCCTAGAGATAGAAATGGTGAGTTTTCTCAACAAACATTACCTGCCTATAAAAGAACGAATGATTCCTTAGAAACTACTATTATTCAGCTATTTAAAAAAGGAATAACCATGTCTGAAATCTCTGATTTAATTGAAAAAATATATGGTCATTATTACACACCACAAACTATTTCAAACATAAGTAAAATTGTATCTGAAGATGTTTTAGCTTTTAAAGAAAGAACTTTAGAACCTAAATGTTCAGTTGTTTTTATGGATGCTACTCATATTCCATTAACAAGACAAACCGTTTCAAAAGAAGCCATTTATATTGTGATTGGTATTCGATTAGATGGAACCAAAGAAATTCTTGGATTTACCATTGCTCCAACTGAATCTGCTTACGTTTGGAAAGAGATACTTCAAGACCTAAAAGACCGTGGTTTAGAAGAGGTTTTATTAGTCGTAACTGATGGTTTAAGTGGTATTAACGATAGTATCCATAGTATTTATCCAAATGCACAATTTCAACAATGCTGTGTTCACGTCTCTAGAAATATCGCTCATAAGGTTCGCGTTAGTGATCTACAAGAAATCTGTAATGATTTCAAATTAGTTTATCAAGCAGATTCAAAAGAAGAAGCCATGAATCAAATCAGTTTTATGATAGATAAATGGAAAAAGCAGTATCCACGAGTAGTTAAATTACTCATGAATCCTGCTATATTAACCTTTTATAATTTTCCTCCATCAATCAGAAGAACTATTTACTCAACTAATTTGATTGAAGGGTTTAACAAACAATTAAAGAAATATACAAAAAGAAAAGAGCAATTCCCTAATGAAGAATCTCTAGAGAGATTCCTAGTCACTCAATTTAACAGCTACAATCAAAAATTTTTATGTCGAGTTCATAAAGGATTTAAAGAAATACAGGATACATTAGAATCAATGTTTTAACTTAACCAACAGAGTGGATTTTTCCATTTACACATAATTCTTGACACAACCGAATGGGAATTTCCATACCATTACTTTTAAAAATCATCGCAAGACACGTGACACCACAATCTTTTTGGTCCAGTTGTTTAATATATGGATACCACATATTACTAACCCTTTCTACTAAACATAAAAATATTTATTTTTCTAAATGTTCTTTAATTTTTGTGGCCTTTCCTAATGAAAAAGTTCTAACTAAATCCGAATCAAAATGAATATTTCTTGTTTTATAATTTATTTGTTGTGTATTTGATAAATTAGATAAACAAGAACGATTAATTCTAAAAAACATAGGGTATTTTCTCTCTAATTCTGTTAAATTTCCATAAAACTCATATTGCCCATTTTTAGCATAAAGTATTACTCGATGGGGAAGTATTGATGATTCAATAAATAGTACTTCTTGCAAATCCAAAGTAAACGTCTGAGAGCCCACAGAGAAAATAAAGGCCTGATTAGTACTTGTTCTTGTCGCATCAATTCTTTTTTGAGCTAGAGCTAATAATTCAATAATCTCTGCTCGATAATCTTCAAATGGTTGATCTTTTGTAACAAATCCTAGCGTCTCAACTCGACGTTGAATCGTTAAAGGTACCATTTCATCGTGGGTTGTAACAAAAATTATTTTAGCTTGAACATCTTTTGAGCGTATTTTTTCTGCTAAATCTATTCCATTTATTTCATGATTCAAATCAATATCTAAAAAATATATCCCCTGCATAGGATTGAATGTCTCTAAATAATTTTCAACTTCAATTGGACTTTGTGTTTTCAAATTAATTTGAAATAAACTATTATGAAATAAAATAAAGTTTTGTATAATTGTTTCTAATTGATTTAATTGGACAACTTGGTCCTCACAAATAACAATGGGGTATCCCATAAGTTATCCTCCTTACCACATTAAAATAATTTGAGTAATAAAAAAATTTTTTTTATTTTCATATTGAACAAACATGTTTTGGTTTTTCCTATTAATATCTTGAACTGTGCTCATTCCTACTCCTTGATGATTTTTTTTAGTTGTAAAACCATTATCTAACATGTTTTTGATAGGTAATACATTTTCTAAACAACTATTTTCTATTAAAAACTCTATTTGATTTACATCTTTATAAATCATAAGCCTCATCTTCTTATCATTACTTTCCTTACCCGCTTCTATAGCATTATCCAAAATAATACCCAATACTCTTACACAATCAAAAACAGGTATTGGAACGTCATCTATAATTTCTAAACACTCAAAATGACAATCTAATTGATATTTATTAGCTCTATAAAATTTCGATATAAGTAAACTTTTTAAATAATTATTCTTAATATAATGAAAATTACGATAATCAAAATCTAAGTCTGACAAATATGCATTTGAATAATTTTCCAATTGTTGAAATTGTTTTGATAATTCATCGTTATCATTTTCAAAAGCAGTTTCTTTAAAACTTAATAATAAATTTTTATAATCATGTCTAAATTTTATTAATTCATCTTGTTTTTTTTCTAATTGATCCGTATATTTTTTTAAATAAATAAGTTCTTGATTTTTTAGTTTTTCTTCATACTTTTCTTTTTGCTTAATATTTATTCTAAAAAATAAAATAAGAACAAATATTGTTTGAATAATTAAAAAAGTTAAAATTCCTATAATAAAAAGATCAAATATTTGATAAAATCGTGCAACATATGACAAAAATATTGTTATTGTGACTAAATATAATAAACATACCGCTGTTTTTTTAGAACTATACTTTTCTATAGACTCCTTGATGTTATATTTTTTGTAAATCAAAATACAACTCACTAGCAAAACTATTTCTAATCCAATTTGAACTAGAACATAACTATAACCCTTCGGTCCTTTATTAGAAAAAAGAATAATCATTGTAGTTGAACTCAACATAGATATACAGTAATTAATCAATACACATATGATTAAGTTGTTAAATAAAACTATTTCATTCTCATTCTTTTTTTTTAATAAAAAATATCCCCCAAAAATTGGTATCATATCTGAAAAATGAATGAAGACATCTGCCAAAAATGTTACAATCAATAAAAAAAGTAGCTTTACCTTAATTTTTTGAACATGACTTTTATTAATATAAAAAATCATAAAATATAGAAAAGAAATATTAACTATCATACGAAACATATATGCTTTTGTATCTATTGTAATCAAGGTAACCCCTCCTGATTAAATAATAACAAATAATCTAGAGTTCTAACACTTTCTAAACAAAGAAAGTAAGCACTGAGCTACACTGGTTGCACTAGTTCCTTGTTTAATTGCTCTATCTCCTCCAATTGTTTTTTTCAACTTCTCATTTGAACACTTATTATTTAACAAATTCTTCTTACACATATAAATTCTCCTTTATGTATTCATAGATTATATACATGCATTATGACACATTACTGTTTTAAAACTATTAAGTATTCCTGAACGATACTCAATCTATTCCTAAGCTTGTTTTTTTTATATCTCAGGAAGGATTTTCGTGTACTTTCAGAAGGAATAATCAGTAATAATTTATAAAATGTTATACTTTAATTGCTTCAAAATAAAAGGCAACTAGGAAATTAATTCAAAAAAAGCTTACTAAATAAGAACTCTTAGGTGTCTTAAAGATATAAGGAGGAATAACAAATGAAGAAGTATCAAGAATTAAAAGATATTCAAGTAAAAGATATTAACGCTGGGGGAGTAGGTCAGTGTATTGCAGGTGTTGCAGGTGGAATAATTTTAGGCGGAGGTTTAAAAGGAGCTGCTCTCTCTTGTTAAAAAAAATTAACGAGCACCTCTTACTATATTATGTAGTGCTTGACAGTTTTGTTCTATTAGGAGCTATTTTAATAATGGTTTATTCAGGGTATTCATTTAAAGAAATTTTGATGTCCCCTTTTACAATATTTATGCTTGTTTTTTTACTTGGAAATTTTCCACTTTTTTATTGTATAAAAAGATTTAAAAAATAAATTTTGGAGGTATATATATGAATAATATCAACGTATTATCAGAAAAAGAAATACCTCAAATTAATGGTGGTGGGTTAAATAAAATAGGTAAATGTGTAGCTGGAACGTTTGGAGGAATGTTTACAGGAATGGGTACACTAGGATTAACTGGGTTATCTTTAGGACCTGGAGGAGTTGTTCTTGGTGGAACATGTGGCGCAATTGGCGGAGCGCTCAGTGGAGCAGGGAAATTTTGCTAATTAGAAAAATAAGAGAGACAACAAAATTAAAAATTTGTTGTCTCCCTTATTTTTTTTATGTCTATTCAAAATCAACAATAACTAAATTTTATAAAATGTAATAGTACTCATCTTAACTTTTTCTAAATAGTTAGTACATGATTAAACTACCAACTTCCCTCACATTTATTACATAAAATTTTAAACATTTTTATTAAAAAGACTTGTATATCTGTTTCTAATTTGCTATCAGAGAAGTTGTTGTCATTTGGAATCGTTAAACACATAATTCTTGACACAACCATAAGAATAAATAAGTATTAAAATAATAAAATAAAAATGAGACTTTATGCACATAACTGTTCACTATATTTTTAGTCATGAAAAATTACTTTTCATTCAAAATAACACTTAAAAATCAGCATATTTTTCAGTAAATAGTATAATTAATTTAAAAATCTGATGTCTTCGTTTAATTAACCTATAATTTATGTAAATTTTCGAGTAACTTATGCTATAATAACAATATATAAAAAAAACTGGAGGTCATTTTATGAAGAAAATCATTACAATTGTGAGTGCGTTATTACTTTGTGTCTTATTTTCAACAACAGTTAGCGCTAATAACCCGTTAACAGAGAATGAGAAACAAATCATTCAAGAACTAAAATCAATCAAAGGAGCCGATGGAAAAGAGTATTTTACTCCAACTGATCGTGTCACACAAGCTGAAAATACATTTAAAACTAATACCTATACAGATGCACAAACAAAAGAAGTACTAGATTTGATTACATCATCTAAAGAATTAATTACTCAAAATTCTAAAGGAATCGTTGGAACAGACTTAGAGGATTTCGGTCGTCAATTACCGAAAGATGTAAAAGATCAATTACGTGATAACTTTACTAAAGCCGCTAATATTCTTGGATTAAAGGTTGATCCTAAGACATTTTCATTATTAGATTCTAACGGTAAAGGAATTGCTAGTACAAAAGCACCGATTGTTAAAGCAACAGGCGCTAATTACACACCAAGTTTCTTAATCGTTGGTTCATTATTTGTCGGCGCACTAGGTATGGCAGTGATTGGCAAAAAATACTGGATGGCTTAATCAATGAAAAAATACAAGTTATGGGCATATATTTATATGCCTATTCTTTTTCTTTGTTTTGGGTATAGTGTGCTAGCAATTGTCTTAAGTCCAGTTTTTGACTTGGTAAAATCCACTGTTCAACTGGTTCTTTTAGACACACAGCCGACATTTGATGCACAACACACTACACTTTTTACAGAAGAAAATAATAATCAAAAAGACAATAATACAACAAAAAAAAGAACAACCTAAGACGATTTCAGCTAATGATATCACTTACCCTAGTCCTGGCGACGAGTACGGGCAAGTAACGATTGAGAAAGCTTCAATTAAAGCTAAATTATTTTTTGGTGATAGTCCTGAAGAATTACGCAAGGGTGTCGGACAGTATACTGGCAGTGTCTTACCTGGAGAAGTTGGCACCTCGTTAATGGGTGGTCATAATACAACTGACTTTAGTACGATGAATTTAGTCGATGTCGGTGATAAAATAACTATTCAAACAAATTATGGGACTTATACTTACAAAGTTACCAAGCATCAAATTGCTAAATTTGATGATAAAAGCGCCATCGCTTCATTGTTCAAAAAAGAAGGCCATAAATTAATCCTTTACACATGTTACCCAATTGATATGGTGGGGCTAACCGATGATCGGTTATTTATTTATGCTGATTTAGAATCTGGCCCACTCATTCAATAATAATTAAAGGAGACAATTATATGGAAACCAAACAAAAGTTATTTCGTCAATTTACTTTAGGATTCATTACATTTGTGGCAACCGTTTTACTATCTTGCTTTGCGGTTTTAATGATTGTTAACTCTACCTTGTTTTCAAGCTCTTTTGTACTAAAAATGGCAGATAAATCAAATTTTTTTGAGCATGTACATCAAGAAATTGTTCTATCTATTCAAGATTTAGGTCGTGGTAGCGGTATTCCTCCCGAAGTAATCAAGACACCAATTAGTCAAGAGCAAGTAACCAAAGAAATGACTGCTTACATTCATCATGCATTAGACAATAGGCCATTCAATCCAGATAAAGCGGCCTTTACAACGCCTTTATCTCAAACAATTACTGATTATGCTTTAGCAAAGAAAAATGACCTATCAACAGAAGAAAAGAAGAATATTGAACGGTTTGTTAATACTGCCTATGAACAATATCAGGCTGAACTGACTATTCCATTTTTACCAGCACTAGGTCAAAAAATGCGAATCTTCAAACAAAATGTCACGTTGTTTAGTCTTGTTTCAATCTCTGGTGTTATCATTTTAATGGCCATATTATTTTTCTTACAACACCGTATTCCACATCGAATCATTCGATATTCAGCTATTCTATTTAGCAGTACTGGGCTCATTTTACTAGTCTTTCCTACGATTATTTTATTTAGTGGGCTAATTAAGCGACTGTCAATTGCCCAAAAATCTTTGTATCAACTAGTAGTTTTACTATTTGAACAATCACTTTGGACATTTATCATGGTTGGTGGTGGTTTAGTTCTAGTTAGTATCATTTTTGCAGTAATTGCGACACGTCTTCGTCAAAATAAAATCAATGCCACTTCGCGCAAAAAAAGACGAGCTCAATATGATAATTATTAATGTCCTAGCTTTATCCATTAAAAATGACTTTCATATTAAAATTATGGTAGACTAGCAATACAAAGTAGGAATCGTCCTGTTTAATTAAACAGGACGATTTTTTTAAAGAGGAGCGATTTTTCTATGACAACACGTTGCGACTGGGCAGTCCATAATCCCTTAGAACAAGAGTATCATGATAACGAGTGGGGTATACCTTTGTTTGACGATCAAAAATTGTTTGAATTACTTATTTTAGAAAGTATGCAAGCTGGTTTAAGTTGGTCAACTATTTTAGCCAAAAGAGAGACTCTTACGGAAGCTTATAGCAATTGGAACTATCAAGAAATAGCAGCCTATACTGATGAAAATGTCGAACGACTTTTAGTTAATCCTGGAGTGATTCGTCATAAATTAAAAATTAAATCAACGATTAGTAATGCCCAAGCGTTTATAGCCATTCAAAATGAATTTGGATCCTTTAGCCACTATCTATGGGACTTTGTTGACGATAAACCAATCAACAATAACTGGTCAGATATTAGTGAGGTTCCTGCAAAAACAGAACTATCTGATAAGATTAGTAAAGACCTTAAAAAACGTGGCTTTAAATTTTTAGGTAGCACGACAGTCTATGCTTATATGCAAGCAATTGGCTTAGTTAATGATCATTTACTGACATGTTTTAAAAAATAAAAAACTTGTTACTATCTTGTAAAAACAAGACTAGTAACAAGTTTTTTTACGCTTTATTTTAATACTTTTAAGCTGACTAAAGAGTCGCCCATTAATTGTGGTGGTAATGAAAAAGTCATTGCAGCATTTGACGTAATGGTAAACTCAATTCGAGTCCCATTCTTTAAATCATCTGCTGTTAGATCAGCTGCAATCAAGCGGTCTTCTGGAATATTCAAAATAAGACCATCTTTTTCCATACTTTTTTGGATATCATCTGGGTCTTTAATCCCTTGAATTTTTTTTACTAATACTGAGGTGATATTTTTTTCATCCATCTTTGCATCATGGGCTAGCGTACCTTCTAAAACAACATTCTCTTTTGATGCTTCTTGCTCACTCGTGTTAACTACAGACGTTTCTAGAGTGTTAACAGATTGTGAGGATGATGAGTCAGTTGTCCCTTTTTGATTACTACAAGATGTTGTAACAGCAACTAAACATAAAAGACTACTAAGAATGAACCATTTTTTCATTTTCATTTCCTCCTACAATATTATTTTGACTGGAGTATTAGACAAACTTTTTCGTCACTAATTAAGCTAGCTAAAATCTACTTATAATATAATTATAACAAAAAATAGTCATTTATTAAACAATCACGCCAGACTTTATAACATATTGATAGATTCTCCATTTTAATTTACTAGTAAACTTAAGCTGATAATTCCCATAAGACGTAACCTATCTGAGAAGAGACAAATATTAGATAAAATCCATCACTTGATTTATTATAAAAGAATCTTTTTTTATTGTAAAACAATAAAAAAAGATTGATTAACAATATTTTTTATGCTATATTCTATTTATCAAATAAAAACAAAGAAAGTTGGAATTACATATGTCAAAAAATAAACGTTCAAACAAACTAACTCTAAGCTCTATAATCATTTTCGTCTTAGGATTGATTTGTCTCATTGGTGCAGCACCGATAAGGCTTTCAACTAGTACATTAGACAGTAATGGCGTTCTGCATGAACCATTCTTCTTCACGCTTCCTTTAGGTTTTGCCTTAATCTGTTTAGCTGTCATTATTGGCGCAATAAGTTTCATAAAAACCATTACGACTAAAAAATAGCGCAAGAAAAACCTATAATTTACCAATTATAGGTTTTTTCTCATGGTTAAATCAACTATAATAAATAGATAGACTCTAATAAGGAGAAAGATGATGAACTTTAAAAAAATAAATACCTTATTCCGTGTAGCCTTATCTTTAGTAGCTCTACTTGGACTAGGATTTCTACTGTTACTAGCACCAAAAATGGCCCATTATTTTTCTATTCAAAAGTATAATTTATTTTTACAGTTATTTTTCTGGATAACAGCGTTACCTGTATACTATATTCTTTTTAGTTTATGGCGCATCAGTACTGATTTAAAACACGAGAAGCTGTTTACTCCACACACTCAAAAACGCTTAAAAACGATTGCTTACGCTGGTATTGGTGAAAGTGTTTTTTATGCTCTGCTACTCATTTGTGGACTGATTTTTCTTAAAGCAAATATGCCATTTTATTTATTATCCGGTTTATTTTTCTTAATTGGCATTATTATTGCCATCATTGCTACTTTACTCTTTCACCTATTTACTGTCGCTGAACAATTAAAACAAGATAGTGATCTAACTATTTAGTAGGAGGGGAAAATGTGGCGATTCAAATTAATATTGATGTAATGCTTGCGAAACGTAAAATGAGTGTTACTGACTTAACGAATCATGTTGGTATCACCATGGCTAATATCTCTATTTTAAAAAATGGTAAAGCTAAGGCAATTAAATTTTCAACTTTAGAAAAGATTTGTGAAGCTCTCAATTGTCAACCAGGAGATATTTTAGAGTATATTCCAGATAGCGATTGATTAGTTGGTTTTCTTGAGAAAGGATAATTAGACATGGATAATCTCATTAATTTATTAGGCAATCTAGTCATTTTTGCAGATGACTTTTTTGACATTATCCATCTTAATGTTAATATATTTATGGTCTAATCGTACTTGGTTATTGGGTGTTTTAAACCTCCTCTGTATCAGCCTAGCGGGTTGTTTTAGCTATAAAATTATTACTTACACTTGTTTAATTCTATCTGCCATTAATCGAGATTAATTAGTACTCGGTGCACTATCGTCATAAAAAGAAACCGTCCAGGAGTTCATAGACGGTTTCTTTTTTTATTTAGTCCACTGACTGTCGATTACGTCGTTCACGACGACCTTTACGCCATAAATCCATTAGAAAAATTAACCAACCAATGACAAACAGCCAAATAAAGATACGCTCTCCTCTATCAAAACTTTGGTAACGGTTTTGCAATAAATACACCATCACTCCCAAATTTCCAAGACTATAAATGATACCTAATACTCTTTGTTGATAATACCCTAACCACCACATACCTACAGTTAAAACTACGATAGCTAAAAATAGTAAGACTAAATTGTACATCCAATAATCACTCCTCACTCCTAGTTGGTCTTGCTACTCTTAGTATAACATGGACATCTTTTAAGCTAAAAATGGCGTTTGGTTAGTCGCATAAAAAAAGCAACGAAAGTAGGGATACTTTCGTTGCTTTTACGCTAATAATCAATAAAAAATAATTTTGTATTCGTTTTAGCGTCCGACTTAATTATCTTCTTTAATAATCGTTTCTAATCCAACAATCATCATCTCATCAAACGTTGTTTGGCGTTCTTCAGCAGTCGTCTCTTCACCAGTAATCATGTGATCACTAACTGTCATTAGTGCCAATGCTTGTACACCAAATTTAGCCGCTAAGTAATAGATAATGGCTGCTTCCATTTCGACACCTAAGACACCATACTCACCTAAACGCATTGCATCCTTAGGATCATCTGCGTAGAAAGTATCATTAGATAAGACATTTCCAACATGTGTCGTAAAACCATGCTCTTTTGCAATATCATGTGCAGTCACAAGCATATTAAAATCAGCAATTTGTGGAAAATCAAATTTAGGAAAATCATTCCGAATTATCGCAGAATTTGTTGCTGCTGCCTGTGCTAAAATCAAATCACGAACATGAACATCCGTATTTAGCGCACCACATGTTCCAATTCGCATTAATTTTTTGACACCGTATTCACGAATTAATTCATTCACATAAATCGCTGCTGATGGCATTCCCATACCTGTTCCTTGAACTGATACACGATGACCTTTATAAGTCCCTGTGTATCCCAACATGCCACGTACTTCATTGTAACAAACTGGATTCTCTAAAAATGTTTCCGCAATATATTTCGCACGTAATGGATCACCTGGTAATAAGATTTTATCGGCAATATCGCCTTGTTTTGCACCAATATGTGTACTCATTAAATAATCCGCTCCTCTATGATTAATTAAATTCTTTCTAGTGTTAACTTGATTAACTCTTTAAAATCAGCTTTTACGCGCTCAGTCGTTTCAACGACTTCTTCGTGATTAAGATTAGCTTGCATTCCTGCAGCTAAGTTTGTCACACAGGTCACACCTAAAACACGCATTGACATGTGATTTGCTACAATCACTTCGGGAACAGTTGACATACCCACTGCGTCAGCACCCATTAGGCGAGACATTCTAATTTCAGCTGGTGTTTCATACGTGGGTCCTGAGAATCCCATATAAACACCTTTTTGTAGAGTGATTTTTAATTCTTTCGCAACAGACTTAGCTACTTCACCGTACGCACGGTCATACGGTTCTGACATATCAGGGAAACGTGGACCTAACTCATCCTCATTCAAGCCCATTAATGGATTATCACCAGTATAGTTGATTTGGTCGGTAATCAACATCAAGTCGCCAGGTGAGAATGATGTATTCACACCACCAGCAGCATTCGTTACTACCATTGAATTAGCACCTAATGCTTTCATCACACGAACTGGGAATGTGACTGTTTGCATAGAATGACCTTCATAGTAATGGAAACGACCTTGCATTGCTAAAACTTTTTTACCCGATAAAGTTCCATAAACAAGTTGCCCTGCATGACCAACCACAGTTGAAGCTGGGAAATGCGGAATTGTTTCGTAAGGAATCACAACGCGATCCGTAATTTCATCGGCTAATTCACCTAGACCTGAACCTAAAATTAAACCAAAATCAACCTCCTGTACACCTTGTGCTTGAATAAATTGTGTTGTTTCTACTAATCTTTCTTTTAATGACATCTTCTTAACTCCTTATCAACTTCTTTATTTTAATTCATTTAAAAAGCTTTGACCATTTTCAGTTGCAGGAACACCAAAGTTCTCCGCAATTGTTGCTGAAATATCTGCATAATAACCTTGTGGTAATGACCCATGACCTGTCATTTTTTTACTATAAGCTAATAATGGTACATATTCACGTGTATGGTCAGTTCCTGGGAAAGTCGGATCGTTTCCATGGTCAGCTGTAATTAATAGTAAATCATCTTCTGCCATGGCTTCATTGATTTGAGGTAAACGTGCATCAAAGTCTTCTAAAGCACGAGCATAGCCTTCTGTGTCACGACGGTGTCCAAATAACGCATCAAAATCAACTAAATTAGTAAAACTTAAACCAGTAAAGTCTTTTTTCATCACATTTAATAACTGATCTACGCCATCCATATTAGATTTTGTTCGTACCATTTCGGTAATTCCTTGACTATTAAAGATATCATTAATCTTACCAATCGCAATCACGTCTTTACCATGCGCTTTCAATGAATCTAATACTGTCTCACCAAATGGACTTAGAGCGTAATCATGACGGTTTGGAGTTCTTGTAAAGTTACCAGGTTCACCAACATAAGGACGAGCAATAATACGACCAATCATGTATGGATCATCTTTAGTAATTTCGCGAGTGTATTCACAAATACGATATAATTCTTCTAATGGAATTACGTCTTCGTGTGCCGCAATTTGTAAAACAGGGTCAGCTGACGTATAAATAATTAAATCGCCAGTTTCCATTTGTTCTGCACCAAAATCGTCGATAACTTGTGTTCCACTATACGGTTTATTCGCCCCCATGATAATACCACGACCAGAGAACTCAGAAATTTTATCTAACAAATCTTGAGGAAAACCTTCTGGAAAGACACGGAATGGTGTTTGAATATCTAATCCCATGATTTCCCAGTGACCTGTCATTGTATCTTTACCAACTGAAACTTCTTCTAATTTCGTCACATAACCTTTATGATCTGGCATCGCTTTAACACCTTTTAAAGGTTCAATCATACCTAATCCTAGATTTTCCATATTAGGTAATGTTAACCCAGCTGTTTCTGCAATATGTCCTAAAGTATGACTTCCTAAATCTCCAAATTTTTCGGCATCTGGTGCTTCTCCAATTCCAACTGAATCTAAGACGATTAAATGAACTCTTTTAAACATATTTATTGCCTTCTCTCTTCATTTTTATTTGATAAACACCCTCAAAAATTGAGGGTGTTATGACCAAAATTATTTAGATTTAATGTATGTTTTACCATTTGCTTTTGGTCCTGTTGATTTACCAATAAATAATACAAGGACTAAAATAGTTAACGCATATGGTGCGATTTCCATGTAGACTTTTGGAATACTTGAAATGATTGGCAGACCATCACCAGCGATACTTAAGTTTTGAGCGAAACCAAAGAACATTGCTGCTCCCATAGCTCCAATCGGATTCCACTTACCAAAGATCATCGCAGCCATTGAGATGAACCCTTGACCAGAAATCGTTGTTACTGCAAAACGACCAGAAATTGATTGAGCGAATACCGCACCACCAATACCGCCAAGGAAACCAGAAATTAATACACCAGCATATTTCATGCCATAAACATTAATTCCCAATGTGTCTGCAGCTTGAGGATTTTCCCCAACTGCACGTAATCTTAGACCAAAACGCGTTTTGTATAAAATAAACCACGCAATGACTGCAAATAAAATGGATACAAATGCCGGTGCCGTCGTATTTGAAAATAACAACGGTCCAATGACAGGGATTTTATTTAAGATTGGAAAACTAGAATAACCAAATGTTTCAACCACTTGATCTGTTTGACCTTTGCCATAAATAATTTTGACTAAAAAGATACTCAGTGCCGGTGCCATTAAGTTAATTACCGTACCACTAATGATGTGATTAGCACGTAAGTTAATCGTTGCCACAGCATGTAGCAAGGAGAAAACCATCCCAACTAAACCACCAACTAGACAGGCTAGCCACGGTGTCCAAGCACCAAATGTTGAAGCGAAACTCAAGTTAAAGACAACCGAACTAAAGGCGCCCATAACCATAATACCTTCTAAACCAACGTTAACAACCCCACTACGTTCTGAGAACGTTCCACCTAAAGCTGTAAACACTAAAGGCGTCGAATAGACTAATGTTTGAGTGATTAAAGATGCAATTGTGTCTAAACTCATGATGTTTGACCTCCTTTAGCAGCTTTGGATGCTTTTTTTGTTTCAATTTTTTTCAAGATAAAACGAATTAAGTAATTAATTCCAATGAAGAAGATAATTGATGCAATTACAACGTCAACTAACTCAGTTGGTACACCAGCAACTAATGGCATACCTTGTCCACCTAGTTTTAAAATACTGAATAGTAAAGCAGATAGTAGGATACCAATTGAGGATCCACCACCTAATAGAGAAACCGCCATACCATCAAACCCAATACTTAATGAGCCACCTTGAACAACTAAGTTTTCAAATGTTCCTAAACCATAAACCACGCCCCCGAAGCCAGCTAGAGCACCTGAGATAACCATGGATAAAACAATAATTCGTTTACTACTCATTCCTGCATATTCAGAAGCAAATGGGTTCAAGCCTACCGACGTAATTTCAAAACCTAACGTCGTCTTTTTCATCAAGAACCAAACTAAAATCAATGCTACAAAAGCAAAAATAATCCCTAAGTTCAAACGTGAACCTTCACTAATTTGACTTAAAAATTCTGTTCTTAGCGAGGCATTGGCACCGACCATTTTTGTTGTTCCTTTAGTAGAAATATATTGCTTAGCAATCACATTATTAATAATATGCGTACTAACATGTAAAATAATATAATTCATCATAATGGTAACAATAACTTCACTTGTTCCAAAGTAAGCTCGTAAAAAACCTGGAATAGCAGCTGCAATTGCACCAGCAATCACACCAGCAGAAATTGCACAAATTAACGTCAATAAGCGGGGTGAATCATGCATAACTAAACCAACCCAGATACTTGCAACCCAACCAGCTAAAGCTTGACCAGATAAACCGATATTGAAGAAACCAGCCGAGTTCGCGACCGCAAAGCCCAATGCTGTGAAAATTAATGGAGCAGCCATTACAAAAATCTCACCGATACTTTTTGGTGAACGGAAGGCTGTTTGGAACATTGCCTGATACCCCTGAATTGGGTCGTAACCAAAAATAACCATAATAATTGCACCTAAGATAAAGCCCATTAAAATCGAAAGCACGGGAACTAAGACGCTATTTAATCGATTTGAATTTAAATTACTCATGTGTTTCACCTACTTTCACACCTAATTCTTTTCTCGCTTCATCTAGTGAGTAACCAGCCATCAATAAGCCTAATTCTTTTTCAGATGTTTCTTTTGGATCAACAATTCCGACAATTTCTCCGGCATGAATAACCGCTATTCTATCTGATACATTTAAAATTTCATCTAATTCAAAACTAACGACTAAAACCGCTTTACCTTTATCACGATGCTCAATCAAGCGTTTATGAATATATTCAATTGCTCCAACATCTAACCCACGTGTTGGTTGTGAGACAATCAGTAACTCTGGATCACGATCCATTTCACGCGCGATAATCGCCTTTTGCTGATTACCACCGGATAATGCAGCTGCTGGAACCAACTCACCTGTTGTTCGTACGTCGTATTCTTCGATTAGCTTACGCGCATAATCATTAATATACTTTTGATTTAACACGCCACTCTTACTAAATGGCGCATGATAATAACTTTGTAATGCGATATTATCTGCTAGTGACATTTCTAAAACTAAACCATACTTATGACGGTCTTCTGGTACATGCCCTATTCCAACTTCAGTAATTTGACGTGGACGTTGATTTGTCACATCTTTTCCTTTAATTGTTACAGTTCCTTTTTCCACTTTGCGTAAACCAGTAATTGCTTGAATTAATTCCGTTTGACCATTGCCATCAATTCCCGCTATTCCGACAACTTCGCCACCACGAACGTCAAGGCTAAGGCCTTTTACAGCATCAAGTCCACGGCTTTCTTTCACATATAAATCATTAATTGATAAAATAGCTTCATTTGGTTTTGGTGGGCGTTTCTCCGTTTTAAATGAAACAGAACGACCAACCATTAAATCCGCTAATTCTTGTGATGACACATCTTTTACCGTAACTGTATCAATACTTTTACCACGACGAATAACTGTACAACGATCAGCTACTTTTTTAATTTCATCTAATTTATGTGTGATAATAATAATTGATTTACCTTCTTTGACTAACTCTTTCATTGTTAGAATTAACTCATCAATTTCTTGAGGTGTTAATACTGCTGTTGGCTCATCGAAGATTAAAATATTTGCTCCACGATATAACGTTTTTAAAATTTCAACACGTTGTTGCATCCCAACTGAAATATCGCTAATTAATGCTGACGGCACAACTTCCATTCCGTATTGTTTTGAAATACGTTCAATCTCTTTAGCTGCAACTGCTTTATCAAGCATCCCTTTATCTACGGGCTCATCACCTAAAATAATGTTTTCGGTTACAGTAAAAGCGTCAACTAACATAAAATGTTGGTGAACCATCCCAATTCCACGCTTACTAGCATCTGTTGGTCCAGAAAAGTTAACCGGTTTACCATCCATATAAATTTGACCGCTTGTAGGTTGTAGGAGTCCTGACAACACATTCATCAGTGTTGATTTACCCGCTCCATTCTCACCTAACAAAGCATGGATCTCACCCTTTTTAATTTGGAGATTAATATTGTCATTTGCCTTAAATTCACCGAACTGCTTTGTTATATTACGCATTTCAATGACATAATTTTCTTGACTCATGGTTTCACATCCTTTTTTTAAATGCTTCAGTAACACAACTCAATTTCAATTAGACGTTGAAGGAAACAGAAACACACATTAAAGTGTTTTGTACTTCCTTTAAAGTCTAAAATAAAAAAACTTCAAGGGAGGGCATTAAACCCAATTCGGGAATCATGCCTCCCATGAAATTTTAAAAGTACAAAAGTAAATTATTATTTTTTAGGAGTTTCAGGAATTTCAACTTCACCTTTAATAACACGTTCGCGAGCAGCTTTTACAGCATCTAATGCTTTAGCGTCTAAGTTACCATCAACCAATTCAACACCGCCATCTTTTAATCCATAGCTTAAGTGTTCGCCACCAGGGAATTTGTCTTCTAATGCACGAGTCGAAATATCTTCTACAGCAGCGCCAACACCTTTAATTGTTGAAGTTAATGTAAAGTTAGATTCTTTACCATCTTTTGCTTTATAGTTACCATCTTCTTGTTGGTTTCTATCCACACCGATTACCCAAACTTTATCGTCTGGATCGCGTTTTTCATTGATACTTTTCGCTTCTTGGAAGATTCCAGGTCCAGTACCACCAGAAGCGTGATAAATAATATCTGCGCCATCTTGGTAAATTTTAGCTGCTAAAGCCTTACCTTTTGCAGGGTCACCAAATGATGCTGCATATTTCACATCAACTTTGATATCTTTTTTCAATTCTTTCGCGCCATCTTGAACACCCATAACAAATCCAGCTTCGAAACGGTCAATTACAGGTCCTTCTTCTCCACCGATAAAGCCAACTTTATCTGTTTTAGTTGTGTATGCAGCAGCAATACCAGCTAAATAAGCCGCTTCATTGTCTTTAAATGTTGCAGAAACAACGTTGTCTTTACCTTCGATAACAGCATCGATGATACCAAAGTTTGTATCAGGATTTTGATCAGCTGCAGCTGTTACAGCATCTGTTAATAAATAACCAATACCAAAAATTGTTTTGAAGCCACTTGATACAGCTTGGTCAATATTTGTTGTATATTCAGATGCATCGTTAGATTGGATGTAGTCATAGCCATCGACACCTTTAGACATGTCATGTTTTTTACCCCAAGCTTCTAACCCTTCCCATGCTGATTGGTTAAATGATTTATCATCTACCCCACCAACGTCAGTAATGATAGCAACGCTATGATTTTTATCATCTTTCTTCGCACTGCTGTCATCTTTTTTAGCATCTTTGCTTCCACTACCACAAGCAGCTAATCCAACTAGTAAACCTGTAGTTAATAGTGTAATACCAAATTTTGTTGATTTTTTCATCATCAAAATCCTCCAATTTATTTTTATTTTTTAATGCTCAATTTCAGTAAAGGAGTATGGCAATAATTCTTGAATGGTCGTCTCCTTTAAATCACCATTCAAATTGCAAAGAGTCACTGGCATGTCTGGCTGACAAAATTCAACAAGAACTTGTCGACAGGCTCCACATGGTGAGATTGGCTGTTCTGTTTGACCAATTACCACTAAATGTTGGAACTCTTTTTGACCTTCGGAAACAGCTTTAAAGATTGCTGTTCGTTCGGCACAGTTCGTTAAGCCAAATGAGGCATTTTCGATATTACAACCAGAAAAAATCTGGCCCTCTTTTGTTAATAACGCTGCTCCGACTGGAAATTCAGAATAAGGAACATATGCTGTTTGGAGCGCTTCTTTAGCAACTTCAATTAACTGTTGTTTTTTTTGTTCCATTAGTAAACTCCTATCTGTCTTCAGACTATAAGATTAGTCTAACATATTATGAGATACAATTGTTTTTTTATTACAATCATCCAGCAAGTACCCTACCACTCATTCTACTATTTTTTTCCTCTAGTGTGGAATAAAAATAATTTTTTCCAGTGAATCAAACTCATGAAAGCCTTTCAAAAGCTAACATTAACCTATTGTTAAGTTTAACTTTTTTTGTAAAAATAAAGTAAATTTAACTTTTATTCATTTGAAACCCTTACAATGATAAAGATACTATGTTTAGTCATGTTTCGCAACTATCTAAATTAAATACAAACTATATTTTTAATAGAACTGTAATTATTCGGTAATAATTTCATGAATTAGTGTTGGTTCCTCACCTTGTTCAGAAATCGTAATATTATTATATAAAACTTCTATTACATCTGCAACGTCTTCACGATTAGATTGAATAGTTACTAATGATTCACCCTCAGTAACCGCATCACCGACTTTTTTATTTAAATACAAACCAACAGCATAATCAATAGGGTCTTCTTTAGTGCGTCGTCCAGCTCCTAATAACATTGCTGCCACACCAACTTGATCAGCGACTATTTTAGAGATAACCCCACTACGTTTAGCAGGTACCTCAATCAAATAGGCAGGTTGTGGTAATTTCGATGGATCGTCAACAACAGAGTCATCGCCACCTTGGTTACGGATCATTTCTTTAAATTTATCGAGTGCTTGACCTGAAGCAATACTTTCTTCAAGCATCTTACGTGCTTCTTCTAATGAATCAGCTTTTTTAGCTAAGACAACCATTTGACTTCCTAAAACATAAACCATTTCCATCAAGTCAGCTGGGCCATCACCTTTCAAAGCATCAATCGCTTCTTTGATCTCATTAGCATTTCCAATCGCGTTACCTAAAGGCTGTGACATATCAGAAATAATTGCCATTGTTTGACGATTGGCTAATTTACCAATACGCACCATTGTATGTGCTAATCGTTCTGCATCGGCTAAATTCTTCATGAAAGCGCCATCACCAGTTGTCACATCTAAGACAATAGCGTCCGCTCCAGAAGCAATTTTTTTACTCATAATAGAACTTGCAATTAACGGAATTGAATCAACTGTTGCAGTCACATCACGCAATGCATAAATTTTCTTATCAGCTGGCGCTAAGTCGCCTGATTGACCAGTCACTGCCACATGACTTTCATTTACTAACTTAATAAATTCATCATTCGGAATTTCCACTTGGAAACCAGGAATTGCTTCTAGCTTATCAATCGTTCCACCTGTATGACCTAAGCCACGTCCACTCATCTTAGCAACGGCTGCTCCAACCGAGGCAACTAATGGTGCTAAAACTAATGTTGTAGTATCACCTACACCACCAGTTGAATGCTTATCTACTTTAATGCCTTCAATTTCAGATAAATCAATCATATCACCTGATTGACTCATAGCCATAGTTAAGTAAGTAATTTCTTCATCTGTCATGTCGTTGAAAAAAACTGACATTAAAAAGGCACTCATCTGATAATCTGGAATTGAACCATCCGTGTAACCATCAATTAAGAAGTTAATTTCTTCTTGTGACAAAACACTTTGGTCACGTTTCTTTTGTATAATATCTACTACTCTCATGTTGCACAAACCTCCATACATTAGTCCGCTTTGTAAAGCGGTTTACTTTGACTAATAAAACTTGTAAAGCGGTTTACAAGTTCTTTTTTGTATATATAGCGCTTACATTTAGACTATAACATTAGCTTAGTCTATCTGTCAATATTTTTTGTACTAGCTCGGACAATTAAATTAGCCTCATAATTAATATTAGGAATTTGATCTTCAGGAAAATTAATCGCACGGAAAAGTAATTTTGCCGCTGTATAGCCAATTTCAAAAGCTGGCTGATCCACTGTCGTTAAAGGTGGATTTAAAAATGCTGTAATCTCAAGATTATCAAATCCAACGATTGAAATGTCATCAGGAATAGATAATCCTTTATCAAAAGCTGCTCGGTATGCTCCAATTGCCATCTGATCATTTCCACAACAAAGCGCTGTCAAATTTTCACGAGCAAGTAAGCGTGTTGCTGCTTCATAACCACCTTGAATCGAGACAGGGCCGTCTTCAATAAAGGACGAATCATAATCTAACCCATTGTTTAGTAAGCACTCATAGTAGGCTTGGTAGCGGTCAGTCATTTCATAATAACCAGACTCATTAGTTAGCATCCCAATTTTTTTATGTCCATTATCGATTAAATATTGCACTGCATCATAGTAACCGCCATATTCATCCACTAAAATATTTCCTTGCTCACGTGTATTTAATCCACGGTCAATTAGCATGTTTGGACAACTACGCATATATTTTTCGAGTTCAATGGCATTGGGACTAGCCAAAATAATCCCCGCAACTGAACGATTTTGTAATTGTTTAATATACTTCCGCTCCATTGTTTCAGAGTGTTTTGAATTACATAATAAAATCATGTAATCTTTTTCATTCAAATATGATTCCACACCTTCAATTACTTTCGAGAAAAATAAATCTGTCACATCTGGTACAATCATTCCCACCGTTTTGGATTCTTTTTGTACCATATTTTTAGCAAAATAATCTGGGCTATAATCTGTGTCTGCAACTGCCTTTAAGACTCGACGTCTAGTTTCTTCACTAAAACGTTGCCCCTTATTATTTAAAATCTGCGATACTGTTGTCGTTGAAACCCCAGCCATACTTGCGATATCTTTAATTGTCACTTTCATCCAATACACCTCCAACAACTCTCTCTAATAGTCGTATCATACCAAAAATTTTGACTATCTGACAATTACTTAGGTATCTTTAATTAAAAAAACAACTAATTATCAGGCACATTGATTGTACGTCACTGATAATTAATTGTTTTTTTATAAGTTATCAGGCTATTAGCGTAATACGATACTAAGTAGTAAACCAATAATTTGAGCACCGTTAAATAAAACTAAATTTTTAATAGATACACTAAATGTCTCAGACTTAATTTGTTTTTGAGTAAATAATTGCGTATTGGCTTTAATTTTCGGTAAAGTCAATAAAACCACAAACATTACCCAGTGGTATACGCCAAAAATAATACCAATGATAATAGTGGCGTAACATCCATACATCAATACATTAAACAGACGAATACCATTCTCGCGTCCAAGATAAAACGGTAAAGTATAACGATGATTTTTAACATCTTGGTCTAAATCACATAGGTTATTAGCCAACATGATGTTAGCAATGGTAAAAATCAAAGGCAAGGAAGCCCAAACGATAGCGACTAATTGGGAGACATTACCATAAAGACCAATTAAATTCCCTTGCCAGACAAAGGTTATAATATCTAGGTGCGCAATATTAAGATAGATAGTGATGAAAAAAATACCAAACCCCATCGTCACGCCACTAAACATTTCGCCCAAAGGCATTCGAGATAATGGAACAGGTCCAAATGTATAAAAAATTCCAATTAAAAAACATAAACCGCCCATCATAAGCAGTAATAAACTTGTCCGATAAGTTAAGATTAAGCCAATCACACTAGAAAAGGCAATCATACCGTAAATAAGCCACGAAACATGCTTAACATCCAAACTAGCGACACCAACAATATTCATCGTTTTTTGGTATTCATTATCATGAGCTTTTTTATAATCCATCAAATTATTAATTGCTGTCGTTGCCATATCAAATGACAGCATGGCAGCAAAAAATAAAATCATATTTTCAATATTAACCTGCTCAAAATAGTAAAGTGAAAATAACCAGCCAATCACGAATGGAAACAAGCTTGCAAGTTTAGTTCGAATTTCAACTAATTCTAAAAATACTTTAACTGTCATAACCCTAACTCCTTATTTTTACTCAAAACCTTCTTTCACTGCTTAATCACATAATGTGATTCCTCATTCAACTTAAAATTATCACGTATACCTTTACTTAAATAAATATGATCCTCTTTAGTAACAAAAATTGCCTCGACATCTGGACGTTTTTCAACAAAAGCCAAGCCATTTTTAACTCCCATTGAAAAAATAGCCGTTGATAGACCATCTCCTGCTATAGAAGTATCTGAGATAATCGTCACTCCTGCAATATCGTTTTCAAATGGATAGCCAGTTTTTGGGTTAAACAAATGATGATACGTCTTACCGTCAACTGTTAAATTACGTTCATAGATGCCTGATGTCACCAACGATTTATTTTTCTCTGCAACTGAACCGACAACGGTATTTCGTGCTTCATTCGGATCTTGAATTCCAACACGCCATGTGCCATCTTTTCCCCGGGGACTATTACCAAGTACATACACGTTACCACCTAAGTCAACAATAGCACTCGTCACGTCATTCGTTTTTAAAACTTTAATTGCTTCATCTGTAATAAATCCCTTAGCAATCGCACCTAAATCAAGTGACATTCCCTTTTCCTCTAAATAAACTGTCTGCTGTTTTTCATCCAATTTAACTTTATGGTAATCAACTAATTTTAGAGCGGTATCAATTTCTTCTTGACTAGGTTTACGTGCATCATCAAACCCAATATGCCAAAGTTGTATAATTGGTCCAACCGTTAAATCAAACCCACCAGACGATTCTTCACTATATTTAACCGATTCTTGAATCAATCTAAACACATCTTCTGATACTTTAACTGGCTTAACACCCGCATTTTGATTAATCTCATCAACTTCAGAACCCGGCTCATTAACCGTAATTTTTTTATCCAATTCCTTGATACGGTCATAAACTTTAGGTAAGATATCTTTTTTATCCTCATCGAAAATTTGTACTTTCACATACGTCCCCATTAAAAACTGCTGATCAGAATAAGGTTCCTGCCTTAGTTTTGTGGTCGGCTCTGTTTTTTTACCACAACCTGTTATGCCTATAACAACGAGTACTGGAAGTAGCAACAAAAGCAACCAGTTTATTCTTTTTTGCATGTTCTTCATCCCCAATTTATTTTATGATTACACACACTATACCATAGTCGTTTTTTAATAGAAATAGCGACAAATCCTAGGTATAGGACTTGTCGCTAATCGTGACTCTTAACCTGTAAAAGAACGAAGTCAGTGACTTATTTTTCTACTTTGTTGTCAATTTCAATTTTAGCTGTGTCGCCTTTTTCAGCTGCTGCAACTAATTGTTTTGCGTAATCTTTGAAAGAATTTGATGAATGTGTTGCACCAGAAACCACATCAACTACATCTGGATCTTGAGCTTCTTCTAAAGCTTTATTTAATTCTGGGATAAAGATGTCTGGTGAAGTACCAGATTTTTCTTTCATCATTTTGTTATATTCTGCGTCACCAGTTTTTGACTTGCCGTCTTTGTTGATATTGTCATATTTAGACTCAGCAATTTTGCCGTCTTTCACAACAATTGTAAAGACTGTACGGTAACCATTATTTTCATTTTTTTCTTCTAATGTGTATTCACCGTCTTTTAATTCAGCTTTTGCAGTTGATTTAGAATCAGATGTTTTTGATTCAGAAGATTCAGTTTTTACAACTTCTGATGATGAAGCTTTTGTTCCTTCGTCTTTTTTATCGTCTTTTTTATCGCCACAAGCAGCTAATACTAATGTTGATAATGCTAATAGCGTCACACTAGAAATCAGTTTTTTCATTTTCATAATAAATACCTGCCTTTTTTATTTTTTAATTGTTTGAAAACCTTTTTACAAAATAAATTGTATAACAAACATCCTAAAAATGCAAACCTATTGATAATTTTTTCACAATTTTCTAATGAAACATCCCCTTTCTTATATAATTGAGCTATATTATTAGTGAACTATTCAGATTTCGATAGACTTTTTTTATCACAGAATATATAATGGTATCGATTGTGTATTTTTTTTCACGTAATCGCTATTATTATTTCATTATTATTCTAATTTTAAATTGAAAAGGAGAGTTAATATGGCTAAAACAGAAATCGTTGTTGTTGGTGCCGGATATTCCGGAGTTGCAGCAACTAAAATGCTGTCGAAAAAATTGAAAAAAAATGATGTTCATATTACATTAATTGATCGTCATTCTTATCAAACCATGATGACTGAACTTCATGAAGTTGCTGGTGGGCGTGTTGAACCAACTGCTATTCAATATGATTTGCACCGTCTATTTTGCAAACGTAAGAATGTGAGTGTTATCACAGACGAAGTTGTCACTATTGATAAAGAGAAAAAAGTTGTCACAACACAAGACGGGTCTTTTGCATTTGATTACCTTGTTCTAGGAATGGGTGGCGAGCCAAATGACTTTGGTACACCTGGAGTTAAAGAAAACGGATTCACTTTATGGTCAATGGAAGATGCAATTAAGCTACGTCATCATATTGAGCGTACGGTCGCTTTAGCAGCTCTAGAACCGGATGCTGAAAAACGCAAAGCGATGCTAACCTTTGTTGTATGTGGCTCAGGCTTTACAGGTATTGAAATGGTCGGTGAATTAATCGACTGGAAAGATCGTCTGGCTTTTGACAACAAAATTTCACCTGATGATATTAGCTTACTGGTCGTTGAAGCAGCTCCAACTATTTTAAATATGCTTGACCGTAACGATGCTGCAAAAGCTGAAAAATATTTAGTTAAGAAAAAAGTTCAAATTTTAAAAGACACACCGATTGTTGAAGTTGCCGAAGATCATATTGTCTTAAAATCTGGTGACAAAATTGCAACGAATACATTGATTTGGACAGCTGGTGTGAAGGCTAATAGCGATGCCGAAGAATTTGGTATGGAAAAAGCCCGTGCTAATCGCTTAGTTGCCAATGAATTTATGCAAGCAAAAGGCTATGAAGATAAAAATATTTATGTTGTTGGTGATTTGGTTTACTTCGAAGAAACGGATAAAGAAAACCGTCCAACACCTCAAATCGTTCAAGCAGCTGAGCAAACAGGACACTGTGCAGCAAAAAATATTATTGCTGCCATTGCTGGTGGTGAAAAAGAAGCCTATAAAGGCAAATATGATGGCTTCATGGTATCAATTGGTTCAAAATATGCTGTAGCCTGTGTCTTTGATAAGATTCATATGAGTGGCTTTTTCGCTATGTTAATGAAACATATCATTAATTTGCGTTACTTCTTTGACGTTCGTTCAGGCTACTATATGTTCCAATACATCATGCACGAATTCTTCCGTATTAAAGACGAACGGAATATTTTCCGTGGACACACCTCACGTAATAGTAATGTTTTATGGTCAGTACCTCTACGCGTATTTTATGGTGCTGTTTGGTTAGTTGAATCCATGAAAAAAGTTGTTGGTAACGGTCAAGTCTTGAAACCTAGCACTTGGTTTGGTGAAGGTTCTTGGTTTACAGACACTGTTGTCTTCCCATTCCCATGGCTACAACAAACAGCTGATGCTACTTCTGGTGCCTCAGCTGCCGAAGCTACAACAGCCGCAACTGGTGCAGTCGATGCGGCTGCCGCTGCCGCTGCCGCTGCCCCAGATCCTATCTTTGGTTTAAGTTATGCATATGGCGAAACACCAATGACAGTGTTCAAGTCGATGCCAGATTGGTTTGGTTCAATCATGAAATTCATGATGCCTAATCAAGAGGTTGCTTTGTTTATGCAAAAATTCATGACAATTGTTGAAATTTGTATTGCCTTAGCAATCATCGTTGGTCTATTCACTTGGTTAGCCAATGCTGCAACTATTGTTCTGGTTATTATGTTCTGTCTATCAGGAATGTTCTACTGGGTAAATATTTGGTTCTTGTTTGTTGCCTTTGCCTTGATGAACGGTTCTGGACGTGCCTTTGGTTTAGACAAATGGGTAATCCCATGGTTACAACGCACACTAGGTAACTGGTGGTATGGCGACATTAAATCACGCTATGGGCACTAAGTCATAATCAAAGTTAATGACTCATAATAAAGTTCTAGAAGAATAACTTCTAGAACTTTATTTTATATAATTTAATTGCTCTAACTGCAAAATAATAGTATTCTCACTATGTTAGGAGAATCACCATGACTAAAAATAAACGCTTAATTTATATTGCTTTACTCGTTGCTCAAGGTGTAATCATTGGCCTATTAGAAAACATGATTCCTTTTCCATTTGCCATTGCACCAGGAGCAAAACTCGGCTTAGCCAATTTAATTACTGTAATTGCACTCTTCACAATGCCACCAAAAGATAGTTTTACACTTGTTATTATGCGTCTTTTTCTAACCACACTATTAGGTGGAACAATTTCAACGCTAATGTATAGTGCTGCAGGGGCTCTCTTGAGTTACTTTGGTATGCTACTTGTCAAATCACTGGGGCCAAAACGTATTAGTACGATTGGAATTAGTGCCTTAGGTGGTTTTTTACATAATGTTGGCCAGCTTCTCGTAGCTAGTTGGATTGCACGTTCTTGGACAGTCATGCTCTACTTACCTGTCTTATCTTGGATTGGCATTCTAGCAGGTATTGCAATTGGTATTGCCGCTAACTATTTGATGACACACGTTAAAACAATGCAAGAATTTAAAATTAATTATGATTAACATATCTTAAAGGAGTCAATAAGATGCAAATTCATCCAATGTGGAACCAGTATCCTACCCTAAAAAAAGAATTAGCTGCGACGCTTGACCTAATGACTTCCTCAATCAATCTACCAAATAAAGAAGTGGAGCAATCCATTCTAGCTATCATTCATGCTGGTGGTAAGCTATTACGTCCCGCTTACTTACTCCTATTCGCAGAATTAGGTAGAAAAAAGAATGTCAAAAAAAGCGTGGCCTTAGCTGCCGCAATTGAAACGTTGCATACAGCAACACTAATACATGATGATATCGTGGATGAAGCGGATATGCGACGTGGAGTTAACACCCTACAAACAAAATTCAGTAAAGATGTGGCCGTTTATGCTGGAGATTACTTATTTATTGTTTGTTTTAAACTTTTAGCTAACTATTCTGATTCCTTAAAAAGCATTCAACTAAACTCAACTAGTATGGAAACTGTCTTATTAGGAGAATTAGGTCAAATGAATTCACGCTATCAATTAGATGTGACTATTGATGACTATTTAAAAAATATTTCAGGAAAAACTGCTGAGTTATTCGCTTTAAGCTGCTTCCTAGGTTGTTACGAAAATGGCGGCTCTCGCAAATTAGCTACGACTTGCCGTGAAATTGGTAAAGCTATTGGGATTACCTTTCAAATTATCGATGATATTTTAGACTATTCTCAAAATCAAGAGACTATTGGTAAACCAGTCCTAGAAGATGTCAAACAGGGAGTATACAGTTTGCCACTGATTTGTGCGTTACAAAGAAATCCTGATGCATTTACTAATTTACTAAGCAAAAAAGACCAAATGACTGACGACGATACCAAGAAAGTTTATGAGTTAGTCACAAAATTTGAGGGGGTTGAACAAGCTTATCAGTTGGCTGAGGACTATACTAAAAAGGCGCTAACTCTTATTCAATCACTACCAGATAATAAGCTACAAACAAAAGAAACAATCTATCAATTAACAGCAATGATTTTAAAAAGGCAACATTAATTAACACAGCGGACATATCAAGCGACTGTCCGTTGTGTTAATTTTTAAGTTAGTTACCCATTTCCAATAGTCTGATCGTCGTACATTAAAATGGTTCGAGTAACTTATCGTTCCAGGTTAGTTGCCACGTCAGGCTAAGAGATGCTTAAACTTTTTCTTTTTACGTTATTCCTTCCAACATACTTGCATTCACTCAATAACCTCGATATAATCGGGAAGATGCCATGACTATCATGAATAAAAAATAAAGTGAGGATTACATCCATATGATTACAGTAACAAACGTTAGTTTACAATTTCCAGATCGTAAATTATTTGATGATGTGAATATTAAATTTACCCCAGGAAATTGCTACGGCTTAATTGGTGCCAATGGTGCTGGAAAATCGACATTCCTAAAGATTTTATCTGGTGAAATTGACCCGACAACTGGAAATGTTGCTTTAGGCCCAGATGAGCGTCTAGCGACATTAAAACAAAATCATTTTGATTATGAAGATTCAACTGTTTTAGAAACCGTTATTATGGGACATAAACGCTTATATGAAATTATGCAAGAAAAAAATGCCATTTACATGAAAGAGGATTTTACCGATGAAGATGGCATTAAAGCAGCCGAATTAGAAGGTGAATTCGCCGAATTAAATGGGTGGGAAGCCGAGTCAGAAGCAGCTAGCTTACTTCAAGGTCTAAACATCCCAGAAGCTTTACATGACTTAAAAATGGGTGAATTACCTGCAGGTCAAAAAGTTAAAGTCTTACTTGCGCAAGCTTTGTTTGGTAAACCTGATGTTCTTTTACTTGATGAGCCGACAAACGGTTTAGATATTGAATCAATTGCTTGGTTAGAAGAATTTCTAATTAACTTTGATAATACTGTTATTATCGTTTCCCATGACCGTCATTTCCTAAATAAAGTCTGTACGCATATGGCTGACTTAGACTTTGGTAAAATCCAATTATATGTTGGAAATTATGATTTTTGGTTAGAGTCAAGTCAGTTAGCAGCAAAATTACAAGCTGACCAAAACTCGAAAAAAGAAGAAAAAGTCAAAGAACTAAAAGAATTTATCGCACGCTTTAGCGCCAATGCATCAAAATCAAAACAAGCCACATCACGTAAAAAAATGCTTGAAAAAATTGAATTAGATGATATTCAACCATCTTCTCGTCGTTACCCATTTGTAGGCTTTAAAGCAGAGCGTGAAATTGGAAATGACCTACTACGTGTCGAAAATGTTTCTAAAACAATTGATGGTAAGAAAATTCTTGATAATGTGACATTTATCTTAAATAAAGATGATAAAGTTGCCTTTGTAGCAAAAGACGATATCACAACGACAACATTATTCAAAATTATTATGGGCGACTTAGAACCTGATTCTGGTACTGTACATTGGGGAGTCACAACTAGTCAAGCTTACTTACCAAAAGATACAAGCGAGGAATTTTCAAAAGAGCAACCAATCTTGGACTGGTTACGACAATATGCGTCAAAAGAAGAAGATGATAATACCTTCTTACGTAGTTTCTTAGGAAGAATGCTTTTCTCTGGTGAAGAAGTCTTGAAACCAGTTAATGTCTTGTCAGGGGGCGAAAAAGTCCGTTGTATGTTATCTAAGTTAATGTTATCAAAAGCAAACGTTCTAGTTTTAGACGATCCAACGAATCACTTAGACTTAGAATCAATTACTGCTTTAAATGATGGCTTAATTGCCTTCAATGGCTCAATTCTCTTCTCATCACATGACCACCAATTTATTCAAACAACAGCAAACCGAATTATTGCTGTATCTGATAAAGGCGTTGTCGATCGTGCTGAAACAACTTATGATGAATTCTTAGAAAATGCAACTGTCAAAGAGCAATTACAAGGATTATTTAACTAAAAATAAAAATGTGCCTATTACGTGGTTTGATACGCGTAATAGACACATTTTTTTCTATTAAATAATAAATAATTGCAAATAAGACCGATAATAGGACGACTAAATTAGGCACTAAAACGCATATGATTAAGCTCTTTTTTCTCCAAAAGAGAAGATAGCAATTGCGCCATAACCTGTATGACTAGCTATCGTTGGTCCCATTGGAAATAACCGTACACCTTTTATGTCTAATGATTCCAATAACAATTCTTTTACCATTTCTGCAGCCTCTAAATCACCTGCATATGCCACAAATAATTCTTGTTCTTCACTATCACGAATTGTTTCACCTGTTTTTTGCACTAATTCTTTTAATGAATGCTTCCGACCACGCACTTTACCAATATTAATCAATTTTCCATCTGCATTCATCACAATAATTGGTTTAATCTTTATTAAACTACCAATAGCTGCAGATGTTTTAGAAATGCGGCCACCACGTTCTAAGTGATTCAAATCATTGACCGTTACCCATGAGTGTAAATAATCCATATGCTCATCTAACCAAACAAGGACATCTTCTAATGTCTTGCCTTCCTCTTTCAAACGCATTAAATGAGTTATTAGTAAGCCCTCACCCAAACAAGCAGCTTTTGAATCGATAATGGTAACGTTGACGACTTCATTTTCCTCTTTTAACATTTGTAACGCGCTTACCGCGTTTTGATAAGACCCGCTTAGACCTGATGAAAAAGAAAGATAAAGTAACGGTTGCTTACTATCTATATATGGTTTAAAACATTCTAAATATGTACCTAAATTAATCTGCGACGTACTAGGCATAGCGCCCTCTTTAAGTGCATCCATAAACCATCCATAATCAAAAGTTTTACCTAGATCATCAATATATTCTTTTCCGTTAAGATTTACAACCATACTAATGAGTTGTACACGATTTTTTTCAATTACTTCATAAGGTAAATCACAACATGAATCAACTAATAAATCAAATTTGTCTGTCATTTTCCACACTCCTCTCCTTGTTTATATCAAAAAAGGAAGAGTTTGACAACTCTCCCCTCCTAAATCGTTAATTAAATTTGTGCCCAAACACTCTCCAACACATTTGTCTGGGTCCGGTCTGGACCAACAGAAAACGTTGAAATGCGCACACCTACTAATTCTGATACACGGTGAACGTAATTTCGTGCATTTTCAGGTAAATCAGCTAAAGTTTTACAAGCAGTAATATCTTCTGTCCAACCAGGTAATTCTTCATAAACTGGTTTACAACGTGATAACTCTTTTAAGCTTGCTGGGTAATGATAGATTTTCTCACCATCTAATTCATACGCTGTACAAATTTTAACTGTTGGCAAACCAGTTAAAACATCAATTGAATTTAATGATAAGTTTGTAATACCAGAAACACGTTTAGAATGACGCATGACAACCGTATCGAACCAACCAACACGACGAGGACGACCAGTTGTTGTCCCATATTCCCGACCAACTTCACGAATTTGATTTCCTGTTTCATCAAATAATTCTGTTGGGAAAGGGCCATCACCAACACGAGATGTGTAAGCTTTACAAACACCTACCACGCGATTAATTTTAGATGGGCCAACACCACTACCAATTGTGACACCCCCAGCAACTGGATTTGATGACGTCACGAATGGATATGTTCCTTGGTCAATATCGAGCATCACACCTTGAGCTCCTTCAAATAAAACACGTTTACCATCATCTAATGCATCATTTAAAATGACTGATGTGTCAGTGACGTATTGTTTAATTTGTTGACCATATTCATAGTACTCTTCAAAAATATCATCGAAAGCCAATGGTTCGCTATCATACATTTTAACAAATTGACGATTTTTATCTTCTAAGTTACTCTTTAGACGTTCAGCAAAAATTTCTTTATCTAACAAGTCAGCAATTCGAATACCAACACGTGCTGCTTTATCCATATAAGCTGGTCCAATTCCTTTAATCGTTGTTCCAATTTTATTTTCGCCTTTAGACTCTTCTTGTAATTGGTCTAGTTTAATATGATAAGGTAAAATAACATGCGCACGATCAGAAATTCGCAAATTATTCGTCGCAACACCATGATCAGCTAAATACGCTAATTCTTTGGTCAATGACTTAGGATTAACAACAACACCATTACCAATCACACTAATTTTATCTGAATAAAAAATACCAGAAGGAATTAAATGTAATTTATAAGTAACTCCATCAAATTGAATCGTATGACCGGCATTATCTCCACCTTGATAACGAGCGATAACTTCTGCATTCTCACTTAAAAAATCGGTAATTTTACCTTTACCTTCATCGCCCCACTGTGTTCCAACAACTACTACTGATGACATATGAACACTCCATTCTATGATATCTATTACTTAACTATTTTACCAGTAAACCCTAGTTCAATCAATTATTTTCGAACATTTAACATTAAAAAACTGTAATTTTTTAATAAAAACGAACATTAATACTCTTCACGTGTCGAAAGTGATGAAAATTTATTATACTCTTTAACAAACAATAATTCGACTGTTCCACGTGCTCCACTACGGTTCTTTTCAATAATTACTTCAATCACATTATTTGGTGCTTGGTTATCGCCATCTTCATCATCACCTTCGCGTTGGTAGTAATCATCACGATAAAGAAAGGCCACAATATCCGCATCTTGCTCAATCGAACCTGACTCACGAATATCACTTAAAACCGGACGTTTATCCTGACGTTGCTCAACACCACGAGATAACTGTGACAAGGCAATAACTGGTACATGTAACTCTTTAGATAATTTCTTCAACTGTCGAGAAATTTCGGAAACTTCCTGCTGACGATTTTCACGACCAGTTCCTTCAATTAATTGTAAATAATCGATTAAAATTAGGCCTAAATTACCTTGTTCTTGGGCTAATTTACGACATTTAGCTCGAATTTCAGAAATTTTAATCCCAGGTGTATCATCGATAAAGATACTCGCTCGAGATAAACTTCCCATTGCTATAATTAAGTTATCCCACTCTTCATCAGTTAGTTGCCCCGTTTTTAAATGGCTCGCATCCACTAAACCTTCCGAACAAAGCATCCGATTAACTAATGATTCAGCACTCATTTCTAAACTAAAAATCGCAACAGATTTATCTGTCTTAGTTCCAACATTTTGAGCAATATTTAAAGCAAATGCCGTCTTACCAACAGCTGGACGTGCAGCTAAGATAATTAACTCTTCTGGCTGTAAACCAGCAGTCATCTTATCTAAGGCATGATAACCAGTTGGTAAACCGGTAATTGTATCACCTTGTTGGGCCAACTTCTCGATTTGACTAATCGATTCACCTAATACATCCGAAATAGCTAAAAATCCACTTCGATTACGTTTTTCCGAGACTTCTAAAATGCGACGTTCAGCATCATCTAAAATAGACTCAACATCGTCCCCTTGCTCGAAACCACTTGTGACAATCTCTGTAGCCGTTTGGATCAACTTGCGTAGTAGTGCTTTTTGTTCAACAATTTTAGCGTAATAGCCAACATTAGCAGCTGTCGGGACATTTACTGTTAATTCTGATAAGTAACTGAGTCCACCAATATCTTCCATCAAGCCTTTTTGCTCAAGTTCATCCTTAATTGTTATAACATCAATTGGCTCATTCTTATTATTTAATTCAACCATCGTTTGAAAAATCAGTTGGTGTGCACGTCGATAAAAATCTTGCGCATCAATATACTCCATCGCTTCAATAATGGCATCTGAATTTAGAAAAACTGAGCCTAATACGGCTTGTTCAGCCTCGACACTTTGAGGTGGTATTCGATCTTGTTGAATCATTTCCATTCAACATACTCCTATCTATCTCTTATTCTGTTACGACATGTACACGTAACTTCGCTGTTACTTGTTTATGTAATTTGATTGGTACATTCGTATAACCTAATGCTTTAATTGGTTGATTTAATTCCATTTTACGTTTATCTACTTTAATTTTGTGTTGTTTTTCTAATGCATCAGCAATTTGTTTTGACGGAATTGAACCAAACAAACGACCATCTTCGCCAGCTTTTGATTTTAAAACAACTTCAAAACCTTCTTTTTCAATAATTTCTTTAAGTTGCTCTGATTCAGCAAGTAATTCAGCTTCTTCTTTTTCTTTAGCTTTATTTTTCCCTTTTAATTCACTTAATGCTTGCGGTGTTGCTTCTTTAGCTAAGCCTTTTTTTAATAAAAAGTTTTGGGCATACCCAACTGCAACATCCTTCACTTCACCTTTTTTACCTTTGCCTTTAACATCTTGTAAGAAAATAACTTTCATCTATCATCCACTCCTTGTATTATCATTATTAAGCCTATTAGCTAATCACTATTTTACCATAATTATTGAAGTTTTCATAAACATAGCAAGATGCAAAAAAGCATCCACTATAAACTAGTGAATGCTTGTTAGTTGAACTTTTATGCTTCTTCACCAACGAATGGTAATAATCCCATAATTCTAGCGCGTTTAATAGCGATAGTTAATGGTCGTTGATATTTAGCGCTTGTACCTGTTACACGACGTGGTAAAATTTTGCCACGTTCAGAAACAAATCTTTGTAATAAATCAACATCTTTGTAATCGATATGTTCGATATGATTTGATGTGAAGTAACATACTTTACGACGTTTTTTTCCGCCTCTTCTTTGTTGAGCTGCCATTTGTGCTCCTCCTATTCTATCTTAGAATGGTAAATCGTCATCCGAGATATCAATCTTTTGTGAAGAACCTTCAAAAGGATCACTATTTCGATCAAAATTCGGCATGTCATTTTTACTTGAAAATGAAGGTTGTTCAAATGATTGATTATTTTGGTCTTGAGAAAAATTACTATTAAAATCGCCACTATGTTGCTGTCTTTTTTCAGACGCATTTTTAGACTCTAATAATTGGAAGTTTTCGCATACTACTTCTGTCACATAAACACGTTGACCTTGTTGATTTTCATAATTTCTGGTTTGAATCCGACCAACCACACCTAATAAAGTACCCTTACGAGCATAATTAGCAAGTGTTTCAGCAGGTTTTCTCCAGATAACACAATTAATAAAGTCAGCTTCGCGTTCTCCACTATGATTAGTGAAATTACGGTTAACTGCCAAAGTAAACGAGGCAACAGCTGATCCATTTGACGTAAAACGTAAATCTGGATCTTTAGTAAGTCTTCCGACTAACACCACATTATTAATCATTTGCACATCTCCTATCGTTTTAATGTTTCACGTGAAACATTTTTAGTTTTCTTCTCTAACAACCATGTGACGTAAAATGTCAGCATTGATTTTAGCAAGACGATCAAATTCATTAATCGCGTCAGCATTTGTTGAAGAAACTTTTACAATATGGTAAATGCCTTCATGGAAGTCTTTAATTTCATAAGCTAAACGACGTTTTTCCCATTGTTTAGATTCTAAAACTTCAGCTCCATTGTCTTTCAAGATAGTATTAAAACGATCTACAAGAGCACCTTTTGCTTCTTCTTCAATGTTAGGACGAATAATGTACATAATTTCGTAATTAACTGCCTGATTCATTGATTTTCACCTCCTTATGGACTTAAGGTTCCTAAAAAATATAGGAACAAGGAAAGTAAACTTACCTGTCTACTCACATTAGAACATTATACAGTTTTAATTCAATGAACGCAATAGCTTTAGCAATAAATTATTTGATCTTTTTTCATTTACTATGATTACGTTATGGTTATCATATTTAAGATTCGCTTTTGGGTTTAAATTTTTTGGGACAAAAAAAATAACCTAGCAATTATCACGTTAACTTTGAACAATGATACCTTACTGCTTAACTGTTCATGACTGCGTTAACTAATTGCTAGGCAAATCCTTTACCTGTAAGGAATATGACACATCCCCACGCTCCTTCTCTTGTACGTACTCATCTTCTTGTTTCTTTGCAAGATGTATGTAGCCTTCTTCGTACATACTATCCATAAGTTTTCTCCTCTTGCAACCTTCTAAATTACTCAGTCTTCAGTGGATCACCTCATGGGGGACTTCTATCCCTTACACTTCGTATTATAGCATGATTATTATAAAAATGGAAGCGTTTTTTTAAAAATGTCTACTTTTATGTATAAAAAGAACAGAAATTTTATTTAATTAGACAAAATATTATGTTATTGTTACTTTAATTATTTATTAAAGGAGTCTCGTGAATATGAATAATAAAAAAGATAAAATATTTTTTTGGGGAATACTCATACTATTCTTTTTTTTACTATTATTATTGAACAATCTAACATTTTTTACGTCTGATGACTACATCTATCATTATGTTTATAAAGAACCATTTCCCACAGAACATCTTGAAAAAATCAGTGGCTGGCAGTCAATTATTCGGTCAAAAATAAGACATTATACCGTGTGGAATGGTCGATTTGTCGCTCATTCTATACTCCAATTTTTTATGCAATTTAATAAAGCTATATTTAATATTTTTAATAGTCTAGCATTTTTAGCAGTAGCAATTCTTATTTTAGGTATCACCAAATCAACAAATAGATTAAAGAATAAAAATTTATTAACTTTACAAATACTTTTATTATTATGGTTGTTTATTCCTGAATTTGGTAAAACAGTACTTTGGATGTCAGGTTCAGCAAATTATTTGTGGACATCGTTAATATACCTTGGATTCCTTTTATTTAATCTACAAAGCTATCAAACGAATCTACTAACTTTAACTGTGTCCATTATTTTAGGTTTTTTATCGGGAGCAACTAACGAAAATAGTGGACCAACAATTATAATAATAGCCATCTTATTACTATTTTGGAGTTTATTAAATAATAAAAAAATTAGTGTGTGGAGAATAACAGGCATACTGTCATCAAGTTTGGGTTTTATGTTAATGATGAAGTCCCCAGGTTCACTGAAACGTGGGGCCATGGACATTACACCAGAAATTTTAATACAACATTTTAAGATGATCACTCAACTCACATTGTCGCAATTTATCTATCTATATATCATGATTATTAGTTTAATTATCTACTTGGTCCTTACTAAAAAAATGAAGAAAACTAATATCTATTATCTAACGATATTGCTAATTGGTTATTTTTCTTCAATTTATAGCTTAATATTGTCTCCTGAAGTTCCTCTAAGGACTTTATTTATATCGTCAATGTTACTAATCATCATTTTAGCTTACTTACTAAATATGTGCTATCAAATAATTAAATTACAGCTTTTTGGTACTTTTTTAATACTCTTAGTATCAGGCTTTATTTACTTTAAGGCTTTCTCAGATATTGCAATCAATACTAGAGAAGTCAATCAACAACTAAACATTTTAAAAAAATCTAGTCCGAACGATTCGGTTGTCTTAAAAAGATTGACACCCTCTAAATCACTATATAATCCATACAATGGAACAGCAAATCTACATCCTTCTAAAAATGCCTGGTTTAATGTATGGATGGCAAAATATTTTGGTGTTAAGTCAATAGTCGGTGACTGAAAGCGACTATATTTAAGACATACGACCTAGTATTGACTCAAAAACTCTCAGATAATGAGAGTTTTTTTTATTAGTCATTTAAAAATACGGCTATATCTTAGACTATTTCATCAATCTATCTTCTAGACTAATCGTGTTACAATGAAAGAAAAGCACTGGAGGAATTTTTATGAGAGGCAAAAAATTATTGAAATCAGAGAAGATTCGTATTAAAAATGATCAGTTGCGAGCTCAGGGAGTCAATTTAGAAAAAAAGTGGGAGAAAACTCTAGTGAATAACGGATTAAATTCTAGCGCGATGGCTATCTCACCAGGCACCAATCCAACTAATTTAGAAATAAAAGCCACAAACACCCTAAATGAACAAGAATAGAGTCCTACTATTTTCCTTTGCATAATTACATCTCTATGTTATCAACCATAGATAAAAAATCGAAAAAAAATGCCAATATAGTATAATTTACACAAAGAGTTTTTTTTAATAGTTATTTTATTAACCACATAGGAGTTGATTGATATATGTTTATCGAATATGGTGAACTGAGTACTAGACTATATGATTTAACTAAGCCCGTTGGTTTTTCAATTAATGGTGATTTAGAGTATTATTACCAATATTTAGAGCAACTGACAGGTACTATTTTAGAAGCAGGTGTGGGAACAGGGCGTCTGATGATTCCATATTTAGAAAAGGGATTAGATATTGAAGGGGTTGATTTATCCTCTGCAATGCTCGCTCAGTGCGAAAAAAATATGGCTCTTCATCACGTTAAAGGAACGCTTTACCAAGGGGATTTGACGAAATTAGCCCTAAAAAAACGGTATGAAGCAATTATCATGCCAACAGGAAGTCTGTGTCTCATTCCTAATCATTTGATTCTTGATATTCTGACGTCTTTTTACGAACACTTAGAAGCAAGTGGTACTCTCATTGTAGATTTAGAACTACCAACCTGGTTTAATGAACAAGAAGTAAGTATTAGTAACTATCCTTTGACAGATACTGAAGGTCTTTTATTTACGAGTACTGCTCAAAATATGGACTGGCATCAACAAAAAGTTTCTTATGTTCATCGTTATGAATTGGTCTCTAACGGACAGGTAACACAAACAGAATTGTCGCATTTTACATTATACTGGTATGGTATTCAGGAATTTATCTCCTTGTTAGAAAAGGCTGGCTTTACCTCGGTTACTTATGAAGCTGGTTATGGTAAAAATACACAGGATTCACTTATCACATTTTTTGCTACTAAACCAGATAATTCAACCGTAAACTAATAAACTAAAAAATAGCACTGACGTCGCTTTACTTAAGCTATGTCAGTGCTATTTTATTTTTATTCATTCTAAGGGTTAATTGCTTCGCCGCCAGTCACACCATAAATTTGAGCTGTGACATAGCTTGCTTTGTTAGAAGCCAAGAAAACATAAACAGGAGCCAACTCAACTGGTTGACCAGAACGACCCATTAAGCTATCTTGACCAAAAACTGGTATAGCGGATTCTGGTTGTCCATGATCAAGTTGTAACGGAGTCCAAAATGGACCAGGTGCAACACCGTTCACTCGGATGCCTTTAGGTATAAGGCGTTTCGCCAAACCAACAGTAAAGTTTGAAATGGCAGCTTTTGTGGCCGCATAATCTAACACATGTGGACTAGGATTAGTTGCTTGAATAGATGTTGTAGTCACAATCGCACCACCAGCAGGTAAATAAGCTGTCGCAGCATCAACTAAAGTAAACATAGAGATAATATTAATCATAAACGTATCTTTCACTTGTTGGACAGAAAATGCGTCATCATCTGTTTGCGAAATTTGTTGTGCGGCATTAAGTACAAGTGTGTCCAAACCACCAAATTCATTTACGGTTTTTTCAACCATTTCTTTTGGTGAGTCATCATCTCGCAAATCATAAGGAAGTAATAGCGCTTTGCGACCAGCCTCTCGGATATAATGAGCAACTTCTTCCGCATCTTTCTCTTCGCCAGGAATAAATTGGATGGCAACATCCGCACCCTCACGAGCATAGGCAATTGCCACCGCACGACCGATACCAGAATCACCACCAGTAATTAATACACGACGATTTTCAAGTTCATTCGCACCTTTATAAGTAGTTTCGCCACAATCAGGTTTAGGGGTCATCTTGTCTTGCAGAGCAGGCTTGCCTTGATCTTGAAGAGGATAGTCCTCTGTATAATACAATGTTCTAGGATCAATCAATTTTGGTTCTGTCATCATTCTAACCACCTCTAATTTATTTGGTTACTATACATAACCTGCAAATTAATTGTATCAGTGATGTTAAATTAATACAAATGATAACTATTAGTCTTTTTTCTTCTTTGTGATTAAAAGATAAATTAAGAATGACTACGGTCAGATAATTTAAATCTGACCATTAAATAAAATAACTATCTAAACTGGAATCAGTGATACTAACAAGATGATTCTTTCAGTTGCCTAACTGAAACTGATTGATTATTACTTGGCAAACGTCATTCGGTGATAAATTAGTATTAAGTATCCGACAATAAGGAATATCAGGAAATAATTGTTCGACTTCACCAGGGTTACTTTCTAAGCGATTATTTTTAGCCGTCATAAGTAATTCATTCATTGAAAAGTCAATGTCTCTTTTGGATGGTTTGGCTTGTAATCTATCAGGATGTACATTGCGTTTCATACGCTCCTCTAATTCAGTAATTAGTTCAACAAAATACACGTCTTGTTGTGCTTGTCTAAAAATTTGCGTTATATCTGACAAAAAAGCCACATCCGTTCGTTCATTGAAATCAATCACTACCGTAAAAATAATCTGTTCCGTTACATTCTGTTCAGGATTAGCCACAAAGGCTTTAAATAACTCTTTTCGTGTCTGATCAGACAATTTAAAAGCAACAGGTGTATACCCTAAATAATTTGCAAACAAATCGAGGGTTTGATGATTAAATAATAATTTTCCAGGAATTTGATTTGCTAATTCTTTTCCGACAGTCATTTTTCCAGATGCTTGAGCACCAATAATTACGATTAGTCCCATACAATCATTCCTTTTAGTCATCAGTATACACGAAATACACGAAAGAAAAAATAATCACGAAAGCATCTCTCTAAAAATCTGAGAGGTACTTTCGTGTGTATCAATCAATGAAATTTACTCATCTTTAAAGGTATAATACATAAAACGTTTAGGATCTAGCATAAATTTTTTCATAAATACAACATTTTCGATTTCGTAAAAGGGCATTTGTTTAATACTACTTAAATCAATGTTATAAATAGAGCCATTAGGACAAGCCGTTAAAATTGGTGAATGTAAGCTAAACGGATAGTCCTGCGCGCCACTACTTGGTTTGGTATAAAATATCTTTTTTAACATTTTTTCACTCCTTTTAATGTTAGAAGAATTGATTATAAAAGTCAAAGGAACAACAGTTTAATCAGTCTATTTACATCAGATATAACCTTTTTTTTGACATCGATTCCATCCAATTTATAGGCTTTTTACTAATAGCTGACTGGTTTAACGGTGACTCTCGGTAAATTTGACTCTCTTCAAAATAATGAATCAAACTCTTGATCGCTAACTTCCGCTATAACACTTATCTTAACATTCATTTTTACATACATTGTGACACCACGTCCTTTATTTTTTTATAAAAAATAACCCACTGTGACGTGAGCTAACTGGACTTACTATGGCATTACGACGGAAATACGTTACTTAAAAAGCACGTTGCTGTGAGGTCAAAGTGTCGTATCACTCGCTCAACTATTTATAGCTAGGTGTTTAATTGATATTAGTAGTTTAACAGTGATTTTTACACTATACAAGACTGTATTATTATTATCTAACCCAAGATATCAACTTACTATAAAAAGCTTCTTAAACCATCTTAAAAAGCTTCTTACGATATAACTTAATCCAAAGAAAATCAGAACTTGACGCAATGAAATTAAAATTTTTTTAACAACTAAAAAGAAACCGGGTTGCCTCATCGAATGATGCAGCAATCCGGTTCCTTTATTTAAGAATCAAACGACTTATTCCTCAGTTGAGTCAGTTGTCGTTAGCTCATTTTCTGTATCACTTATTTGTTCATCGGTTACAATCAGCGTATCTATTTCTTCAATGACTTCTTCAATTTCTTCTGGATCTACTTTAGCCATTGTGGAAACAATCGCATCTTCTTCTAAACGAATAAGACGGACACCTTGTGTCGAGCGACCAGTTTGTGAGACTGATTCAACACCAAAACGAATAATGACGCCACGGTTCGTCACTAATAAAATATCTTCCTCACCAGTTACAGTGGTTAAACCAGCTAAAGGACCATTTTTAGCAGTAACGTTCGCTGTTTTAATTCCTTTACCACCACGACCTTTGATTGGGTATTCTTTCGCAGCCGTTCGTTTACCATAACCATTTTCAGTGATAATTAGGACTTCACTATCAGGTGATAGTAAATCCATACCAATCACATAATCATCTTCTCTTAAACGAATACCTCGCACACCGGCTGCCGTCCGGCCCATTGCACGAACTGCTTGTTCATTGAACGTGACAGAGTAGCCTTTATGCGTTCCAATAATCATTGTCTGTTCACCATTAGTTAACGCGACATTAATTAGTGAGTCGCCTTCTTTTAGGCCAATTGCTTTTAGTCCATTAGTACGAATATTAGCAAATTCCTTCACCGATGTCCGTTTAACTGTTCCAAGTTTTGTCGTAAAGAACAAGTATTCATCTGCTTCAGCTTTACCAGCAATGTTAATAATCGCTTCAATATTTTCTGACGAATCAATTCCCAATAAATTAATAATTGGAATGCCTTTCGCTGTCCGACCATATTCTGGAATTTCGTACCCTTTTGCTCGATAAACTTTTCCAGTATCAGTAAAGAATAATAGACTATCGTGAGTTGAACATGATACCAGATTTTCAACAAAATCATCATCATGAACGCCCATACCTTGGACACCACGACCGCCACGGTGCTGTGTTCTAAATTCTGAACTAGCCATTCGCTTGATATAACCATTATTTGTCAAAGTAATGACGACATCTTCTTCTTCGATTAAATCTTCGTCTTCAAGACTTAATAACTCACCTACTAATAATTCAGTACGACGAGCATCACTATATTTACGCTTAATTTCGTCTAACTCCGTGCTGATAATTTCTAATACACGCTGATGGTTCGCTAAAATATCGGCCATGTCTTCAATGAATGCCAATAGTTCTTGGTATTCATTTTCAATTTTCTCACGCTCCAAACCAGTTAAACGGCGTAAACGCATATCTAAAATAGCTTGTGCTTGACGGTCAGATAATTTAAATGTCTCAATCAATGCTTGTTTCGCAATATCATCTGCTTTTGAAGAACGAATAATTCGAATAATCTCATCAATATGATCTAATGCAATCCGCAAGCCTTCTAGAATATGAGCACGGGCCTCTGCTTTTGCTTTATCAAATTCTGTTCGCCGAACAATCACTTCTTCTTGGTGAGCTAAATAGTGTTCTAAAATTGATTTTAAGCTCAACACTTGAGGAATACCATTCACAATCGCCAACATATTAAAACCAAAACTTGTTTGTAGTGACGTTAATTTATACAGATTATTTAAAACGACAGTTGCACTAACATCTCGACGAATATCAATTACAATCCGCATCCCTTTACGTGACGATTCATCACGTAATTGCGTAATGCCTTCCACACGTTTTTCACGGTGTAATTCAGCAATTCGCTCTACCAATTTGGCTTTATTGACCATGTAAGGAATTTCTGTGACAATAATACGTTCTTTACCATTAGCTTTTTCTTCAATTTCAACTTTTGCCCGAACAATAATTTTACCTTTACCGGTTTCATAAGCTTTACGAATCCCCGATTTTCCCATCACTAATGCACCAGTTGGAAAATCTGGTCCAGGTAAAACTTCCATTAATTCAGCAGTCGTCACCTCACGATTTGCCATTAATAACTGAATTGCATCTACCACTTCACCCAAATTATGAGGTGGAATATTAGTCGCCATCCCAACTGCAATACCTGTTGTTCCATTAACTAGTAAGTTTGGAAAACGAGCAGGTAAAACAGCGGGTTCACGTTCTGTTTCATCATAGTTATTTTGAAAATCAACCGTATTTTTATTAATATCACGTAACATTTCAACGGCAATTTTACTCATACGAGCTTCGGTATAACGCATCGCAGCTGCACCATCACCATCGACTGAGCCAAAGTTTCCGTGGCCATCGACAAGCATTTGACGGTAACTAAATGGTTGCGCCATTCGGACCATTGATTCATAGATTGCACTATCACCATGGGGATGATACTTACCCATGACATCCCCAACAATCCGGGCTGATTTTTTATGGGCTTTATCAGGTGTTACACCCATCTCGTTCATCCCATATAAAATACGGCGGTGAACAGGCTTCAAGCCATCTCTAACATCGGGCAATGCACGAGACACGATAACACTCATTGCATAGTCAATAAACGATGTCTGCATTTCTTCAGTCAAATTGACATCTTGTATATTACTTCTTAGTTCCTCAGACATGAACGACTCTCCTTATAATAATTAATTGGTTAAATATCTAAGTTCTTAACGTAATGAGCATTTGCCTCAATAAAATCACGACGAGGTTCCACTTTATCTCCCATTAACATCTCAAAAACAGCATCGGCTTTACTCGCGTCATCTACACTGACACGTAACATTGTCCGGTGTTCTGGATCCATTGTTGTGTCCCATAGTTGATGGTCATCCATCTCACCAAGCCCTTTGTAACGTTGCACACTTGGCTTAGGTGTTGCTGGTAGGGATGCCACGGTTTCAGCTAAACGTTCATCGGCATCTTTGCCTGGTTGGACATAAGTAATATTCTTACCTTGCTTCACACCATAAAGAGGTGGTTGCGCAATATACACATAACCAGCTTCAACGATTGGACGCATATAACGATAAAATAATGTCAGCAATAATGTGCGGATATGAGCGCCATCGACATCGGCATCCGTCATAATAACTAATTTATGATAACGAGCTTTTGATACGTCAAATTCTTCACCAAAACCTGTCCCCATTGCAGTAAATAATGAGCGGATTTCTTCATTAGCTAAAATTTTATCCATTGTCGCTTTTTCAACGTTTAAGATTTTCCCACGAATCGGTAAAATTGCCTGGAATTCACGGTCACGACCTTGTTTCGCTGATCCACCGGCTGAATCCCCTTCGACGATAAATAATTCACATTTTTCTGGATCACGACTTGAACAATCTGCTAATTTACCAGGTAAATTACTAATTTCCAAGGCACCTTTACGACGTGTTACTTCGCGTGCCCTTTTTGCTGCAAGACGAGCTTTAGACGCTAAGATTCCTTTTTCGACAATTTTTTTCGCAACTGTTGGATTTTCCAGTAAAAACTTATTGAAGGTATCTGAAAAAACACGATCAGTTACTGTTCTAACTTCAGAATTACCTAATTTTGTTTTTGTTTGTCCTTCAAATTGTGGGTCCGGATGTTTAATTGACACCACTGCTGTCATACCTTCACGGACATCTTCACCACTTAAATTATCATCTGATTCTTTCAATATTTTTTGCTTTTTCGCATAATCATTAATCACTCGTGTCAAAGCCGTCCGGAAACCAAACTCATGCGTACCACCTTCATACGTGTGAATATTGTTCGCAAAACTTAGTAAATTGGTATGATAATCATCCGTGTACTGAATAGCCACTTCAACAGTAATTCCTTGTTGCTCTCCTTCAGTAAAGATTGGCTCTGGAAATAAAACTGTTTTATCCTCATTCAAGTACTCTACGTAACTCTTAATACCACCATCATAATGGAATTCAGCATATAAACTTGGTTCTACACGACGATCTTCAATACTAATTTTTAAGCCACGATTTAAAAAGGCTAACTCACGAATACGAGTCGCTAATATTGCATAGTCGAACTCAGTCGTTTCAGTAAAAATCTCATTATCAGGTTTAAAATTAACAACCGTTCCTGTTTTGTCGGTTTCACCAATAATTTTTAGGTCATCAATGACTTTTCCACGATGAAACTCTTGGAAATAGACTTGCCCTTTTTTATGGACTTTGACTTGTAAAACTGTTGATAAGGCATTAACAACCGATGAGCCTACACCATGTAACCCACCAGATACTTTATAACCACCACCGCCAAATTTTCCACCCGCATGTAAAATAGTAAAGACCGTTTCAACGGCTGGACGACCCGTTTTCTCTTGAATCCCCACTGGAATCCCCCGTCCATTATCCGTTACAGTGATACTATTATCTTCTTCAATCACAACACTAATTTCGGTACAAAAACCAGCTAGAGCTTCATCAATTGAATTATCGACAATTTCCCAAACTAAATGGTGCAAACCTTGTGGACCTGTTGAGCCAATATACATTCCTGGACGTTTACGTACAGCTTCTAGACCTTCTAATACTTGAATCTGACTTGCATCATATTCTTGATAATTTTTCTCTTCTGTCAATCCTATTCCCCATCCTTCTCAATAGCCCCTTGTGAGATATGAAAAATCTCAGGTTCAATTGTTAATTTATTTTCTAAATGATTTAAACTCGTCGTCGTTAAAAATGTTTGTAGTTTATTCTCAATAAATTCCATCAAATGAATTTGACGGTCATCATCTAATTCACTTAACACATCGTCTAATAATAAAATAGGGTACTCCCCAATTTCTTCGTTAATCAGCTCAATTTCCGCTAATTTGACACTTAAAGCGGTTGTACGCTGTTGTCCCTGTGAGCCATAAGTTTGTACATTTTTATCGTTAATAAAAAAAAGCAGGTCATCACGATGTGGGCCAACGCTTGTCGTTAATTGATTTAAATCTCGTTCTTCATTATTTTTTAAAGCCGCTAATAAAAGCGCCTCAAGTTGTTTTGGTGATTCAGCTCCCTGAGACATCTCAAGAGCTGTCTTGTACTGAACTGTTAAAACTTCTTTGCCATAAGAAATCTTATGATGAATCGTATTTGCCCAAGATTCCAATTTATTTAAAAATTTTAATCGATGATACAACACATAACCACCCGCTTGAGCCAGTTGTTCAGATAAAACATCCAGATAAATCGTATCTTTAGTGTGCGACATGGCGATTTTTTTTAAGTATTGATTTCTTTGTTTTAAGACTGATTGATAGATACTCAAATTGTGAAGATATTGCGGATTAATTTGGCCAATTTCCATATCTAAAAATTTCCGACGAACTTGAGGAGCTCCTTTAACCAAAGATAGATCTTCTGGTGCAAAAAGGATGACGTTTAGTTGTCCAATATAATCACTTAATCGTGGTTGTTCTAAACCGTTAATTTTCGTTTTTTTACCTTTAGTCGAAATAATCATTGTTAAATCAACTGGGCCTAATTTTTTTTCAACTGTACCCTCAATTCGTGCAAATTCTTCACCCCAACCGATTAGCTCTTTATCATTCGTTGACCGATGACTTCTTGCTAAAGCTAAGACGTAAATACTCTCTAATAAATTGGTCTTTCCTTGAGCATTTTCACCCAAAAAAATGGTGAGCTTTTTAGAAAACGGTAAATCTAACTCATCATAGTTACGATAATTTTTTAAAGAGATTTGTTTTAGATACATAATTAATCCGTTTCTTCTGGATTTTTAGCCATAAAAAAAGTACCCACCCCAGGTATATCAATCATCATCTCAGCGTACAATTTACGGCCACGACGGTTTTCTAATTCACCATCAACATAAACAGCATGTTCCTGTAAATACCACTTAGCCATACCACCACTAGAAATGACATCAACTTCTTTTAATAATTGGCCCAAAGTAATATAGTCCGCAGTTAATAAAAAAGTTTTTTTCACAATTTTTCACCTATTCTTTTCATTTTATACACTAGTCTATTATACCTTTTTTATTCCTTAAAAACAAATAATCTTTCATATAATGACATTTAAAGCACCCCACTATCAATTAGATAGATTTTGCCATTTTAGATATAAATCAATTAGAACGTAAAATATTTGATTTTTTGCTGAAATCAAAAAAAATAAGCTGATAATTTCTACCAGCTCATTTATTTTTAATTTGTTCGTACAGGTGTAATTAATTGAATGAAATCAATATCACCATCGGCCGGTTGTAAAGTAAATGGTCGTATTGGTGAAATAAACTTGATAATTACATCAATGTTTCCGAAAGATTTCAAAGAATCTTTCATATAATCTGGGTTGAACGAAATATCAATAGCCTCTCCACTAACAGATAAATAGCTCAATGATTCTTGTACATTCCCGATTTCCGGTGAATTACCATAAATTGTTACGTTATCAGGTGTAATCGCTAATTTAACAATATTATTCCGACCTTCATGTGACAATAAAGATGCACGATCAATTGCCGAAAGAAACTCTGGTACATTAAATTTAATTTCTGTATTAAAAGTTGTTGGTATTAGACGATTTGTGTCAGGATAATTTCCTTCTAACAACCGAGAATAAAATAACATATTTTCAGTTTTGAATAACACTTGATTATCCATCATTGAAATAGCGACTTTCGCATCTTCATCTTTAAACGTTTTTGATAGTTCTTGTAAACTTTTACCAGGAATAACAACATTAAAATCCTGATTGTCCCCTTCAAGTTCAATAGTTCGTTGACTTAGACGATGGCTATCTGTCGCAACAGCAAGTAAACGATTGTCACTTAAAACAAAATGAACACCAGTTAAAATTGGACGACTTTCATGTAAAGAGACTGCAAAACCTGTTTCACTAATTAATTTATTTAAGACACGTGCTGATAATTCGAATGATGGTTGATTATCAATAACCGGTAAATGAGGATAATTGTCGGCATTTGATCCATTCACATTAAACAGTGCTTGTCCTGATGTAATAATGACTTGATTGTTGTCAGTTAATTCTAACGTTAAAGTTGCTTCAGGTAATTTACGGACAATTTCATTGAAAAAGCGTGCTTGTAAGACGATTGCACCTGTACTTTCAATAATCATATTGGCTTTTTCGTCAGCGACACTTAAAAAAGTTTCGATGGATATATCAGCGTTACTTCCTGTTAATGTTAAGCCAGCTTCAGTTAATTTTAATTTAACCCCGGTTAAAATAGGGATAGTTGTTTTTCCTGAAATAGCGCGTTGAACGGTGGCTAATTCTTCTAGAAAGGCTGCTCGATTTAAAGTTACTTTCATTGTGATATCTCCTTATAAATTAATATAAATAATATAGTAATAGTAGTAGGGCTTGTTAGTACTGTGGATAAGTCTTAAAAGCCAAAAAAACTAAAGTCTTTAGACATGTTAATAACATGTGGATAACTCAAGGGTCATTCTGAAAGTTTTCCACATGCTAATTAGTTAGGATATTTTTAATTTCGGCCACTTCTTTTTGAGTGGTTGGATCGGTTTTAAGTAGTTGTTGAATTTTTTCATGGGCATGAATCACTGTGGTATGGTCTTTTCCACCAAATTCTGCCCCTATTTTTGGTAAAGAATTATCAGTTAGTTCACGTGATAAATACATAGCAATTTGTCTTGGTACAACAATTGATTTAACGCGTTTTTTTCCTTTTAAATCTTTTAATTTTAAATGGTAGTAAGAGCAAACTTCTTCTTGAATTAACAAGATAGACAATTCTTTTTTCTTACTAGCAGGTTTTAAGGTTTTCAACGCATCAGCCGCTAAACTAGTCGTAATATCATTACCATTCATTGTTGCAAAAGCTTGAACACGAACCAATGCTCCTTCAAGTTCTCGAATATTGGAATCAATTTGACCAGCAATATAACTGAGTGTATCATCTGGAATTTCGAGACCTTCAGCATTGGCCTTTTTACGTAAAATAGCAATTCGCGTTTCTAAGTCTGGAGGAGTAATATCTACGGATAGGCCCCAAGCAAAGCGCGATACTAAGCGTTCTTGTAATTTTGGAATTTCATTTGGTAGACGATCACTAGTCAGAACAATTTGTCGACCATCATTATAGAGAGTATTGAATGTATGGAAAAATTCTTCTTGTGTCCCCTCTTTATCAGCAAAAAATTGAATATCATCAACTAAGAGTAAATCTACATTACGATATTCTTGTCGAAAAGCTTCAGATGTTCGATTTTGAATCGAGTTAATAAAATCGTTAGCAAATGATTCACTAGTGACATATTTTATTCGGGCATTTGGTTGATTAGTCAACATTTGATGGCCGATAGCATGCATTAAATGGGTCTTTCCTAAGCCCACTCCTCCATAAAAAAACAGTGGATTATAGGTTGCACCAGGATCTTCTGCAACAACTAATGCTGCAGCGTGCGCCATTTGATTACCTTTACCGATAACGAAAGTGTCAAAGGTGTATTTAGAATTTAGTAGAGCTTTTTTGCCATTTTCAAAAACGATATCAGGAATATTGACTTCACGATTGTACTCTTTTTTTTCTGGTAACATTTGATCGTTTTGAATAATGAAGATTGGTGTAATTTCTGTTCCAGTTAATTTGAACCCTGTTTCAACAATTTTTGATGCTAAGTTTTTTTCCCAGTACTCCTTATGTAAAGACGAAGGGACTTCAATCGTCAAGGTATTATTTTCTAGGCTTAACGGTGTGGCTTGTTCAATCCAAGCGTTAAAACTGGGAGGTGTTAATAACTTGCGATAATCATCTTCGAGTTCCTTCCATATATAATCAATGTTGAGCATATCTATCCTCCTTTAAATTAGTTTGCTTGTTTATTCTAGCATTAATTAAAAAAGTTTTCCACTGCTTTCTAAGATGTGGATAACAAAATAACAGTATCCACTTTAGGTTATCCACAAGCAATTAATAAATTGTGGGTAATTTTATAAAAAATCACTAATCAACAAAGTTATCAACAGATCAAGAGGTTAATATGACAGTGCTTAAAGATAGATATTAACAATTTTTTTAGTCCTGTGGATAATAATTAACACCCTGTTAACTTGTTGATAACTAGTGGAAAAAGCTAAGGTTAACTAAATTTTAATTGAGGCTCGTAAACAGTGGTGTGCATATCTTTTTTTTATTTGTGGACGTCTTTTATTGACTTCTTTTGCAAGAACTATTGACAAAAAGAGTAAAGTCTTTGTATAATGCTATAGTATGTCTAATGTAATTAGAGTAATAGACTATGCTATGGGAGGTGCAGTTACATGAAAAGAACATATCAACCAAAGAAACGTAAACGTCAAAAAGTTCACGGTTTCCGTAAACGTATGAGCACAAAAAATGGTCGTCGTGTGTTAGCTAGCCGACGTCGTAAAGGTAGAAAAGTTTTAGCAGCATAAATCACTGAATTTATAAGTCAGTGATTTTTTTTTATAAAAAAATTCATTAAATGAAGTGAGTTTATGCTATTATTAAGGTGTTGTTTAACATCAACTAGATTAGAAATTAAAGGGATGAAACGATGAAAAAATCCTATCGAATTAAAAAGGAAAAAGAATTTCAAACTATCATTCACGCCAAGCAATCTTATGCGAATCGTAACTTTGTTGTGTACCATTTAAATAACTCTGAAAATCCACATTTTCGAGTGGGAATTTCAGTCGGGAAAAAAATTGGTAACGCTGTTACAAGAAATCGCGTTAAACGTCTGATAAGGCAGTCATTGTTTGATTTAAAAATGCGAATTGAACCTGACCAAGATATCATTATTATTGCTAGGCCTAATGTAGTTGGGTTATCTCAACAAGATGTTAAGTCAAACATTGAACATGTGTTAGGATTAGCGAATTTAATAAAGTGAGGTTTGAATGAGTGAGAAATAAGAAAAAATGGCTTTTAGTAGTGAGTATGTTAGCATTAGTTGTTGTTTTAACTGGCTGTGGTACGAGTGAAGTAAGTCAGAGCAGTTCGGGCGTGTGGGATCGTTATATCGTTTATTATTTTGGTCAAGCAATTGAAGCTTTATCATTTGGCAATCCGGGAATTGGGATTATTCTATTTACTATTATCATTCGGATTATTTTAATGCCTTTGATGCATTATCAAACCAAAAGTATGCGAAAAACCCAAGAGTTACAACCAAAATTAAAAGCATTACAAGAAAAATATGCATCAAAAGATCCAGATACGGTAAGAAAGTTACAAGAAGAACAACAGCGCTTATATAGTGAACACAATGTTAATCCGTTATCAGGTTGTTTACCATTAGTAATTCAGTTACCAATTATGATGGCACTATGGCAATCAATTTCTCGGATTCCATCATTAACGACTGGAACGTTCTTATGGGTTGAGTTAGGAAAACCAGATCCATATTACATCTTGCCTATTTTAGCAGCAATTTTCACATTTATTAGTACGAAGTTAAATGCTATGGGACAGCCAGATACACAAGGCGCAATGAAAGCTATGACGTATTTAATGCCTGTCTTAATTCTATTTATGGGTTGGCAATTAGCTAGTGGGCTATCACTTTACTGGGTAGTATCAAATGCTTTCCAAGTAGGTCAAACATTACTAATTAATAATCCATTTAAATTACGCCAAGAACGTGAAAAAGAAGCACAACGCTTACGTGATATTGAGCGTGCATTACGCAAAGCAAATATGCCTAAAAAGAAACGGAAATAAGTCAACTATGAGGAGGTTTGTGATATGCCAAAATTTACAGGCGACACAGTAGAGCAAGCAATTGAATCAGGTTTGAGAGCATTAAAGGTCAAGCGTTCAGATGTATCAGTGGATATTTTAACTGAAGGAAAAAAAGGTTTTCTAGGAATTGGTAAGAAACTAGCTGAGGTATCTTTGCAGGTGAATGAGTCAGTAGTTGAAATGCCGAAGGAACCACTAGAAAAAGAGGGTACAGCTGTAGTGGTAGATGATACTGCAATGACACTAACATCTACCAATGTGACGGAAACAACGCATGAACAGATTACTGAAGACCTTGTGTCTGATAGTCAAACCCACGAGTTAGTTAATTTAACCGATGATGATGCGATAACAGAGATTGCCATTTTCTTGACTGATATTACATCAGCTATGGATGCTCCAGCTGTCGTCGAGATTGAGCAACACAACTCCCATCTTATTTTCCATTTAGAAACAGATAAAAAAGGTTTGTTGATTGGCAAGCATGGTAAGGTTCTAAATGCCATTCAATATTTAGTGCAAGTTCATATGCATCGAATTGCTAAAAACCGTTTAACGGTAACAGTAAATGTCGGTGATTATCGTGAACGTCGCGAAGCTATTTTGGAACGCTTAGCCAAACGGACAGCTCATGAGGTACGAGAAACAGGACAACCAGTTTTCTTAGAACCAATGCCTGCCTTTGAACGTAAAATGGTCCATCATTTATTATCAAAAGATACAGATTTGAGGACTCATTCTGAAGGCAAAGAGCCACATCGTTATTTAGTCGTTGAATTAGATCAATAATTGAGTAAGCAACCAGTTAATTGGTTGCTTTTTTTGTTGAGGAATTTAAAATTGTCAATTTGGTTGCTTTGTGCTATTATGCTTATGAATTAACTAATGATTAGCAGTCAAAGTGCTTATCTACCGTTTAGTCATGTTTCGGCATGTCGCTAAGGGGTGGAGTGGGCACTTTTTTATATGGAAAAATTTAATGAAAGAGGGTAGATTTCATGAACATCACCAAAGAATTTGATACGATTGCTGCGATTTCGACACCACCTGGTGAGGGAGCTATCAGTATTGTCCGTTTATCTGGATCTGAGGCTATTCAAATTGCCGCTCAAGTGAGTAATTATCAAAAAAAATCACTAGTCGATGTTCCAAGTCACACGATTCACTATGGTCACGTTAAAGATCCTAAAACTAATCAAGTACTAGATGAGGTTATGTTTTCGGTTATGCGTGAGCCTAAAACTTTCACCAAAGAAGATATCGTTGAAATTAACTGTCATGGTGGAATGGTCGTTGCGAATCAAATTTTACAATTACTATTGCGTCAGGGTGCACGATTAGCTGAACCAGGTGAATTTACTAAAAGAGCCTTTTTAAATGGTCGAATGGACCTATCACAAGCTGAAGCTGTAATGGATTTAATTCAAGCGAAAACGGATGAATCGATGGCATTGGCAGTTAAACAATTAGATGGTCGTTTATCACAGCTAATTAGAGACTTAAGACAAACAATCTTAGATGGCTTAGCACAAGTGGAAGTGAACATTGATTACCCAGAATATGATGATGTTGAAGAACTGACGTCCCAAGTCTTACACGACCGTGCCGAAGAGGTGAGTGAACGTATTACTCATTTACTACAAACCGCAACACAAGGAAAAATTTTACGTGAAGGTCTATCAACCGCAATTATTGGTCGCCCAAATGTTGGTAAATCAAGCTTATTAAATTACTTATTGCGTGAAGATAAAGCGATTGTTACGGAAATTGCTGGTACGACTCGAGATGTGATTGAGGAGTATGTCAATGTACGTGGGGTACCATTAAAATTAGTTGATACAGCTGGTATTCGTGAAACAGAAGACATCGTGGAAAAAATCGGAGTAGAACGTAGTCGTCAAGCTTTGCAAGACGCCGATTTAATTCTATTAGTATTAAATCAAAGCGAAAGTTTAACAGAGATGGACCAAGAATTATTGCGATTAACAGAAGGCATGCACCGGATTATTTTATTGAATAAAATGGATTTACCTTCACAGTTAAATCGTGAAGACTTAGCCCAGTTTGTTGCTGATGATGAGATTCTATCTATCTCTGTCATGTCAAGTCAAGGTATTGATCAACTTGAACAAACGATTAAAGATACCTTCTTTGCAGCCTCGAGTGATGGACGTGATGCAACCTATATTTCAAATACACGTCATGTGGCGCTCCTAGAACAAGCTCAGGAAGCCTTACAAGAGGTTTTATCAGCACTGGATATGGGAATGCCTGTCGACTTAGTTCAAATTGATATGACGCGTGCTTGGGACTTATTAGGTGAGATTATTGGTGAAAGTGTCCAAGATGAATTAATTACACAATTATTTAGTCAATTCTGTTTAGGAAAATAAAGGGGAGCGAAAAAATGACGCAAGAAAATACATATGATGTGATTGTTGTTGGTGGTGGTCATGCAGGTTCTGAAGCAAGTCTTGCAGCGGCACGTATGGGTATGAAAACCTTACTGATTACATTAAATTTAGATATGATTGGTTTTATGCCTTGTAATCCATCTCTAGGTGGTCCGGCAAAAGGTGTAGTCGTCCGTGAAATTGACGCTCTTGGTGGCGAAATGGGACGTAATATTGATAAGACATATGTCCAAATGCGGATGCTAAATACTGGTAAAGGACCTGCTGTGAGAGCCTTACGTGCCCAAGCCGACAAACACCAATACCATAGCGCAATGAAGCATGCATTAGAATTAGAAGATAATTTAACTGTCAAACAAGGTATTGTTGAACGATTGATTGTTAAAGACGGTGCATGTCAAGGTGTGGTTGTCAGTACTGGGACAGAGTATTACAGTCAAGCCGTTATTATTACCGCTGGAACAGCGTTACGTGGAGAAATTATTATTGGGGAATTAAAGTATTCATCAGGTCCTAATAATTCATTACCAGCGATTGGGCTAGCCGATCATTTAAAAGAGTTAGGATTAGAAATCGAACGCTTTAAAACAGGTACACCACCACGAGTGAAATCAAGTACCATCGACTATTCTGTGACTGAAGAACAACCTGGCGATGAGACACCAAATCACTTTAGCTTTAGTACACCAGATTCGATGTATCTAACCGACCAATTATCTTGTTGGCTAACTTACACGAATTTAGAGACCCATGAAATTATTCGTCGAAATTTACATCGTGCACCGATGTTTACAGGGATTGTTGAAGGGGTCGGGGCTCGTTATTGTCCATCAATTGAGGATAAGGTCGTTCGTTTTAGTGACAAGCCGCGCCACCAAATTTTCTTAGAACCAGAAGGCCGTAATAATGAAGAGGTTTACGTACAGGGTCTATCGACGTCTTTACCTGAAGATGTTCAAAACGAGATGGTACGGAGTGTTGAAGGATTAGAGAATGCTGAAATTATGCGTAGTGGTTATGCAATTGAGTATGATATTGTGGTTCCACATCAATTACGTCCAACATTAGAAACGATGAAAATTGCTGGTTTATACACTGCAGGTCAAACAAATGGGACATCTGGTTATGAAGAAGCTGCTTGTCAAGGTTTAATGGCTGGTATTAATGCGGCATTAAAAATTCAAGGTAAAGACCCATTGATTTTAAAACGCAGTGATGCGTATATTGGGGTCTTAATTGATGACTTGGTTACAAAAGGGACAACTGAGCCCTATCGGCTATTAACTTCACGTGCTGAATATCGTTTACTCTTGCGTCATGACAATGCGGACTTGCGTTTAACGGATATTGGCCATGAGGTTGGTTTAGTAACTGATCAATCCTACCAAACCTTTTTAGAAAAAAAAGAACTAATTCAATCTGAATTAGCCCGACTAGAGAAATTACGCTTACGCCCAACAGCTGAGTTGCAAGCCTTCTTAGTCTCTAAAAATTCAGCTGAGTTACGAGATGGTATTTTAGCAAGTGAACTTTTAAGACGTCCAGAATTGAAGTATCTTGATTTGTTACCATTCTTAGAGTGTGAACAAGAATTACCAAGATATGTTATTGAACAGGTTGAAATTCAAATTAAGTATGCTGGTTATATTAAAAAAGCAGAAGACAAAGTGGCAAAATTAAAACGTATGGAAGCTAAAAAAATTCCAGATAATATTGATTACCATGCGATTAATAGTTTAGCTACAGAAGCTGTCCAAAAATTAGAAAAAATTCGTCCTGAAACGATTGCTCAAGCCAGTCGGATAAGTGGTGTGAATCCGTCAGATATTAGTATTTTAATGGTCTATATCGAACAAGGAAAAATAGCGAAAAGAGATGAGGAAAAGGCTTAGTGATAAGTCTTTTTTGTTTTTTTATACAACAGAGCGAATGCGAGCATACCGATTCATCGTCTATAAGCATTTAAAAAAACGTTATTTAATATATGTCCATAAATACGATAAACATACGTAAAATTAGGAATTAATTTTTGTAAGTCGTATGTTTTATGAATTTCATAAATGTTATATAAATTGTTTTAAAATAGATATGTTAGGAAATCGAATTGTTTTTTCAATCAAATTTAAATTAAGCCTATAATTTTTAGTAATGTCAGGTTGGGTAGTATAAAATAAAGCGAGAATTTTTTGAGGAATCATCTCTGAAAAAGTAGTCATGTTATCCATACAAGCGTCATGCGACATATTGATGAGTAGTATTTTAGCTGATTTTTCAATAATTTTTGTCTGCATACAATTCTTTTAATTGATCATAAAAAACGCTAGCATCCATTTTTTATAAAACCTCATAAAACTTTATTGATTTGTATATATCGATAGTACTTTTAGCAAGTTAATATATAGTTAGCCAACTAATTTTTCACCCCAATGTTTCATGTGAAACATTTGGGTATCATCATAGAAAGAGGATACATATTATTATATCTTTACTCAAAAAATATGATAAGACAAAAGTAGTCATAGGCTTTAATTGGCGAGAGCCACCATTTTTGATATAATAAGTAAACATGAATAAGTTTTATGTCATTTAAGTAATAATTTGTCTCGGTATTTAGAACTATCACTGTTCATACAATCAATTTTTAAAATTGGATTTTTGCTAATCACGATGAATAACTAATTAAAAATAGAATGGTAAAGGATGAGGTTAAATGCTAAAGAATAAATTGGAACCTTATAGAAAAAAAGATGGCAAGGGTTGGATTGATCATGGTCCCAGAAATCGACAACGTGACCAAGAAAATCCTGATATTTTAGTGCCACCTGAAACAGATCATGGGACGGTAGAAAATCTACGCTTTAGTTATTCAGACGCTCATCAACGGCTAGAAGAAGGTGGTTGGACGCGCGAGATAACGAATCGTGAGTTACCTGCGTCAAAAGATGTAGCTGGTGTAAATATGAGTTTGGAACCTGGGGCTTATCGGGAAATGCATTGGCATAAGGAAGCTGAGTGGGGGTTAATGCTTTATGGCAACGCTCGTGTGACAGCAATTGATGAATCGGGTCGAAGTTTTATTGATGATGTGGTTGCTGGAGATTTATGGAACTTTGAGGCTGGTATTCCGCATTCAATTCAAGCTCTAGACCAAGGCTGTGAATTTTTATTAGTGTTTAGTGAAGCAGATTTTTCAGAAAATAATACATTTCTTTTATCGGATTGGTTACTGCATACACCATTAGATGTTGTCGCTGCTAATTTTAAACAAACAGAAGAAAACTTATCTTCGCTACCGAAAGCTGAAAAATATATTTTTAAGGGACAAGTACCGGGACCAATTACTGAAGTTAATCGCTCTAGCAGTCAAGGATCAGTACCATCTCCATTTACTTATCATATAAGTCGGTCTGAAGTCATTCAGTCAGAGGCTGGTAATGTCCGGATTATTGATCAAAAAGTTTTTCCAACAGCAGAAACAATTTCAGCTGCATTTGTCGAGGTAGAGCCAGGAGGTATGCGTGAACTACATTGGCACCCAAAAGCTGCTGAGTGGCAGTACTATCTGCAAGGTAAGGCGAGAATGACGGTCTTTAATTCATCTGGGTTAGCACGCACATTTAATTATCAAGCAGGAGATGTGGGTATAGTTCCAATTGTTGCTGGTCATTATATCCAAAATATTGGAGATGAACCACTACGGTTTGTCGAAATTTTTAAACAGCCAGTTTATTCAGATATTTCGTTGAATAAATGGTTAGGAACATCGCCAATTCAAATGGTTGCTGACCATCTCAATATATCCAAGGAAATAGTTGAATCATTACCGAATCCTGATAAACCTCAACCAGTTATTTGGTATAAGCGACCTTAATGATAAATGATTGAGAGCATTCTTCCTACACGAAAGACATATTAATGTAATTAAGTGTTAAGTTTTAGTGATTTTGATCTCAATTTAGAATAGCCATTAGGATAATTTATCCACAGATGGCTATTCTTTTTTATTTGAAAAAGTTATCCACATAATTAGATGTAAGTGCATTTTAAAATCGTTGTGGACAAGTGATTTTCTCAATTAAGGTAGACCTTTGTACATGTACTGATTGATAATTAGTTTGATGAGTTGAAAAAGTAGAACAAATTGAGTAAACACGTCACTATTTTCTTGAAAAAATCTAAAATAAAATAAAAAAACAAAATAAAATTAAATATTGTTTTAAAACATATGGCTATAAGAGTTTAAATAACATTATTTTTTTATGTTATTTTATTTTTAGTTAGTTTTTTACTTTGTTTTTTTATTTTTAATGTTTCACGTGAAACATTTTAATATAATTATTCGGAAGAATTCAAAGGAATTAATTGAACTTTTTTCTGAGATAAGCTAAAGTAGAACTAGTTGTGAAACATCCAATGTTTCACGAAAAGGAGAGTTAGTATGAAGCCAGAAGTATTTAAATTAGAGCTTGAAAAGTATGGAATTAGCTTAACAGAAAAGCAGATGCAGCAATTTGCTACCTACTTTGAAATGCTAGTTGAATGGAATGAAAAGATTAATTTAACAGCAATCACTGATTGTGAAGAGGTTTATTTAAAACATTTTTTTGATTCAATTACGTTAGCTTTTGCAGAGGATTTTTCAGTTGAAAAGTATCATTTATGTGATGTAGGTTCGGGTGCTGGATTTCCAAGTATTCCCTTGAAAATTGTTTTTCCGCAATTAGCTATTACTATTGTTGATTCTTTAAACAAACGTATTAAATTTTTAACTGAGTTAGTAACAGCTTTAGAACTGGATAATGTTTCACTTTACCATGATCGTGCCGAAACATTTGGCCAAAATCCTAAATTTAGAGAACAATTTGATTTTGTGACTGCACGAGCGGTGGCAAGATTAGCAGTATTAAATGAATTATGTCTACCACTTGTTAAAAAAGGCGGTCATTTTTTAGCGTTAAAAGCAGCAAAAAGTGATGAAGAACTGGCCGAAGCGAAGAAATCAATTGCGCTATTAGGTGGCAAGTTTGTTGAAGAAAAAGCAGTCTCATTACCATTTACAGATGATCAACGGTTTATTATTGATATTAAAAAAACTAAAGAAACACCAAACAAGTATCCGCGAAAACCAGGGACACCGAATAAGAAACCATTGATTTAATTAGTAGAGAAATCAATGTGAAGGAGGAAGACGTATGACACGGATTATTTCTGTTGCAAATCAAAAGGGTGGCGTTGGTAAAACGACCACAACGGTCAATCTAGGAGCCTGCTTAGCATATGCGGGAAATAAAGTATTATTAGTTGATATGGACGCACAAGGTAATGCAACAAGTGGTATTGGCATTCGTAAGCCAGATGTAACGCAGGATATTTATGATGTTTTAGTCAATGAAGTGCCAATTGAAACAGTCATCTTATCAACGAATCGTGAAAATTTAGATATTGCCCCTGCGACGATTCAATTGTCTGGTGCTGAAATTGAATTAACCTCTATGATGGCGAGAGAGTCACGCTTAAAATTAGCGTTACAAGACATCAAGAAAAATTATGATTACATTCTAATTGATTGTCCACCATCATTAGGTCATTTAACAATTAATTCTTTTTCTGCAAGTGATTCGATTTTAATTCCTGTTCAGTGCGAGTATTATGCGCTTGAAGGACTAAGTCAATTATTAAATACTGTCCGTTTAGTACAAAAACACTTTAATCCTGAGTTGAGAATTGAAGGGGTGTTACTGACGATGTATGATGCACGGACTAATTTAGGTTCGGAAGTAGTCGAAGAAGTCCGGACGTATTTTAGAGAACGAGTATATGATACGATTATTCCAAGAAATGTCCGCTTATCAGAGGCTCCAAGTCATGGGAAAGCGATTATTGATTATGATCCACGTTCTAAAGGTGCCGAAGTCTACCAAGCATTAGCGAAGGAAGTGATGAATCGTGACGAAGATGAATAAAAATAGTTTAGGACGCGGGATAAATGCGCTATTTCAAGATATGTCAACGTTAGAAGAAGTTGATGTGAAATTAGAGGAAGTTCAAAATATTCCCCTTTCAGAGTTGCGCCCTAATCCCTACCAACCACGAAAAGTTTTTGATGATCAAGCGTTAGAAGAATTAGCAAAATCAATTAAACAATCTGGTGTGTTTCAACCAATTATTGTGCGTCAGTCATCTGTTAAAGGCTATGAAATTATTGCTGGTGAACGACGATTTAGAGCATCAAAACTAGCTGGTAAAGAAACCATACCGGCAATCATTCGAGAATTTGATGAAGCACAAATGATGCAAATTGCTGTTTTAGAAAATTTACAGCGTGAAGATTTAAGTCCAATGGAAGAAGCCGAAGCCTATGATATGTTAATGAAGAATTTAAAATTAACTCAAAATGAATTGTCACAGCAATTAGGAAAGAGTCGTTCTTATATCGCTAACTACTTACGGTTATTAACATTACCTAAAGTGGTCAAAGATTTAGTTCAAAATGAGTCACTATCAATGGGTCAAGCAAGAACGTTATTAGGTTTGAAAAATACCAAAGCGATTATCCCACTAGCTAACCGTGTGTTGAAAGAAAATCTAACCGTTCGTCAGTTGGAACAAATTGTTTCTGATATGAATGCTGAACAACCTGATACGAAAAAAGTCAAAAAACTTGTGTCACCTAAACCATATTATGTCGTGACAAGTGAGGAATTATTAACTGATAAATTTGGTACATCAGTGGTGGTTCAAGATAAAGAAGGTAAAGGGAAAATTGAGATTGAATATCTATCTCCAGAGGATTTAACTCGAATTTTAGATATTCTAGGAATTCAATTTGACGATGAGTAAAAACAGCTAAAGAGATAAATTTATCTGAAAAAGCAACCAAGAGTATCCGGTTATATGGTACTATATAGCATGTATTCTTTTTCAAGAAAAATGAAATAGATGGAGGTAGAACTAGATGTATGAACTTGGTGATATTGTTGAAATGAAAAAACCTCATGCCTGCCAAACAAACCGCTGGGAAATTGTTCGTATGGGCATGGATATTAAAATTAAATGTTTAAATTGTCAACACATCGTGATGATGCCACGTCGTGAGTTTGCGAAAAAGATGAAAAAAGTTTTAGTTAAAAAAGAATCTAATGAAGAATCTAATGAATAAAGGAAAGAGTGAAAAAAATGGCGTTAACAGCAGGAATTGTTGGATTACCCAACGTTGGAAAATCAACACTATTTAATGCAATTACAAAAGCTGGGGCAGAGGCAGCAAATTATCCATTTGCAACAATCGACCCTAATGTCGGTATGGTAGAGGTACCGGATTATCGCTTAGATGAATTAACTCAATTAGTTAAGCCTAAAAAAACGGTTCCCGCAACATTTGAATTTACTGATATTGCTGGAATTGTTAAGGGTGCTAGTAAGGGTGAAGGGTTAGGAAATAAATTTTTAAGTAACATTCGCCAAGTAGATGCGATTTGTCATGTAGTGCGTTGTTTTGATGATGATAACATCACGCACGTTGAAGGACGTGTTGATCCACTAGCAGATATTGAAACAATTAATTTAGAGCTTGTCTTAGCTGACTTAGAGTCAGTTGAAAAACGTTATGCACGAGTTGCTAAAATTGCGAAGACCAAAGACAAAGAAGCGGTCGCTGAATTAGCAGTGTTAGAAAAAATTAAACCAGTTTTAGAGGCAGGTCAATCAGCTCGTTCGGTCGAGTTTACACCGGAAGAGTTACCAATTGTTAAAGGGCTATTTTTATTAACAACGAAACCTGTATTGTATGTTGCGAACGTTGCAGAAGATGACGTTGCAACGGCTGAAACTAACGACTATGTGAAACAAGTAACAGATTTTGCTGCGACAGAAAACGCTGAAGTGATTACAGTGTGTGCACGTGCAGAAGAAGAAATAGCTGAGCTTGATGATGATGACAAAGCAGACTTTTTAGAAGCTTTAGGTATCGAGGAATCTGGTCTAGATAAATTAATTAGAGCAGCTTATGATTTATTAGGCTTAGCAACTTATTTCACAGCAGGTGAGCAAGAAGTACGTGCTTGGACATTTAAAAATGGGATGAAAGCTCCACAATGTGCAGGGATTATTCATACAGACTTTGAACGCGGCTTTATTCGGGCAGAAACTGTGTCATTTGAGGATTTAAAAGCTTATGGTAGTATGGCACAAGCAAAAGAAGCTGGACGTGTCCGCCTAGAAGGTAAGGAATATATCGTGCAAGATGGAGACGTTATGTTGTTCCGTTTTAACGTTTAGAAAGTGGGAGAGACAATCGTGGCAGAAAAAACAACAGTTGAAGAGTTACGTCAAAAAGTAACCGAAAATCGTGAACTAGAAAAAAAACTAACCAAAAAAAATGACCAATTTATTTTTGATTTAAAAAAAGCTTTGGAACAGCGTAGTTTGAGTGAAGAGCGAAAAGTCGAAGCATTAAATGATATGTTAAAAGAGTTAATTGCCGGTCAAAAAACGGGAACGACAGCCAAGCAACTTTATGGTACACCAAGTGAAGCAGCAGCTAACATTGCAACGAAACCAGAACCTGCTCCAGATATGACATTCGGTAAAGTTTGGTTAGATAATTCGTTATTATTATTTGCTTTCTTAGCCGTTATCACAGGTGCTTTTTCAATGATTTCTAAAACGCCACAAGCGACTCAAGGGATTATTAGTATCTTAATTGGTGGGATTTCAGGTGGTCTGTCATTTTACTTTATTTATAAATTTGTTTATCGCTTTGATTTGCCAGGCGCAGACCAAAGTAAACGTCCTGGTGCATTGAAGTCAGGTGGAATTATTGCGCTTTGCTTTATCCCATGGGTGTTACTATTCTCGGGAGCATCATTAATTCCAAAATCAATCAACCCATCACTTGACCCAATTTTAACGATTGTTTTAGGAGTTGCAGCTTATGGTATCCATTATCTATTGAAGAAAAAATTTAATATTCAAGGTAGCCTATTTATGCGCCGTTATTAAAATATCATTAAAAGATAAATCTGATGTAGCTATCTACATTAGATTTATCTTTTTTTAGTCACTTCTAATTGACTAAGCCTAGTATTTTTGGTAACTTTGTAGTTAAAAATAATCAAAGGAGTGCGTACAACTAATGTCAAATTGGGAAACGAAATTTTCAAAAAAAGGATATACTTTTGATGACGTTTTATTAGTTCCAGCTGCAAGTCATGTCTTGCCACATGATGTGGATTTATCGGTTGAATTAGCACCTAATCTAAAATTAAATATTCCTATCATGAGTGCTAGCATGGATACTGTAACAGACAGTAAAATGGCAATTGCTATGGCGCGTCAAGGTGGATTAGGGGTTATTCACAAAAATATGACTATTGAGCAACAGCGGGATGAAGTTAAAAAAGTCAAACGTTCTGAGAGTGGTGTCATCATTGATCCATTTTTCTTAACACCGAGTCACCGGGTGGCTGAAGCTGAAGCTTTGATGGCGAAGTATCGGATTAGTGGTGTCCCAATTGTTGATACATTAGCTAACCGCAAATTAGTTGGTATTTTAACTAATCGTGATTTACGTTTTGTGACAGATCATCAGTTAGCCATTGATGATGTTATGACTAAAGATAATTTAGTTACTGCACCAGTCGGTACATCATTGAAAGATGCCGAAAAAACGTTGCAACAACATAAAATTGAAAAATTACCAATTGTTGATGACGCTGGACGTTTAAGTGGTTTAATTACAATTAAGGATATCGAGAAAGTCATTGAGTTCCCAAATGCAGCGAAAGATGTACATGGTCGTTTATTAGTTGCAGCCGCTGTTGGTGTAACAAGTGACACATTTGATCGTGCGAAAGCCTTGATTGATGCTGGTGTTGATGCAATTGTTATCGATACAGCGCACGGTCATAGTGCTGGCGTTATTCGTAAAATTAAAGAAATCCGTGAAACGTTCCCAACAACTATATTAATTGCTGGAAACGTAGCGACTGCTGAAGCAACACGTGCTTTATATGATGTTGGTGTTGATGTTGTTAAAGTCGGGATTGGACCTGGATCAATTTGTACGACTCGTGTGGTTGCGGGTGTAGGTGTTCCACAATTAACTGCGATTTACGATGCAGCTTCTGTTGCTAGAGAATATGGGAAAACGATTATTGCCGATGGTGGAATTAAATACTCTGGCGATATCGTCAAAGCCTTAGCAGCTGGTGGTTATGTCGTTATGTTAGGCTCAATGTTAGCAGGTACAGATGAATCACCTGGTGAATTTGAAATTTATCAAGGTCGTCGTTTTAAAACATATCGAGGTATGGGCTCATTAGGTGCCATGGAAAAAGGGTCAAGTGACCGTTATTTCCAAACAGGTGTCAATGAAGCTAATAAGTTAGTACCAGAAGGCATTGAAGGACGTGTTGCTTATAAAGGTAGCGTTCAAGATATTATTTTCCAAATGCTTGGTGGACTACGTGCAGGTATGGGCTATGTAGGTGCAGGTAATTTACAAGAGTTACGTGATAATGCGCAATTTATTCAAATGAGTGGTGCTGGACTTAGAGAATCTCATCCTCATGATGTACAAATTACGAAAGAAGCACCAAACTATTCAATTGAATCTTAAAAATGTTTATAAAAAATCCGACGATAGTCAACTATCGTCGGATTTTTTTTTATTTAGTAATCATATCTAAGCCACCCATATAAGGACGGAGTACTTCAGGAATTGTGACACTACCATCTTCATTCTGGTAATTTTCTAAGATAGCAGCTACTGTTCGACCAACGGCTAGCCCAGAGCCATTTAAAGTATGGACTAAGTTGACTTTACCATCTTCATCACGGTAGCGAATTTTCGCACGTCTTGCTTGGAAGCTTTCACAGTTTGAACATGAACTAATCTCACGGTAAGTATCTTGGGCTGGAATCCAAACTTCTAAGTCATAAGTTTTTGCAGCAGAAAAGCCCATGTCTCCAGTACATAAAGTAATAACACGATAAGGCAAGTTTAATTTTTGGAGAATCGTTTCTGCATTGCTAGTCATTTTTTCTAATTCTTCATAAGAGTTTTCTGGTTTCGCTAGTTTTACCATCTCGACTTTATTAAATTGATGCAGACGAATTAATCCACGAGTATCACGTCCAGCACTACCAGCTTCAGAACGGAATGAAGGACTAAGAGCCGTAAAGTAAACAGGTAAATCAGATTCATTAAGAATTTCATCACGGTAGTAGTTAGTTAAAGGAACTTCTGCAGTTGGAATCAGCGTGTAATGGGTATCTGCTAATTGGAAAACATCTTCTTTAAACTTCGGAAATTGTCCAGTACCGAACATTGATTGATCGTTCACCATATACGGCGGAATCATTTCTGTATAGCCATGTTCATAGACGTGTGTATCTAACATAAAGTTATAAATCGCGCGTTCTAAGCGAGCACCTAGTCCTTTATAAAATAAGAACCGGCTACCAGTTACCTTAGCACCACGTTCGAAATCTAAAATGCCTAGATTTTCAGCAATTTCCCAGTGAGGTTTTGGCTCAAAATCAAATTGACGAGGTGTTTCCCAGCGACGTACTTCGATATTTTCTTCTTCATCAGCTCCAACGGGAACATCATCATGAGGCAAGTTTGGCAGAGTATAAGAAATTTCTTGGAGACGGTTATCAATATCTGTTACGTCACCATCTAAAACTTTAATTTTTTCACCGACTTCTTTCATTTCTTTGATTTTTTCGTCAGCATTTTCTTTGTTGCGTTTCAGTTGGGCAATCTCTTGAGACACATCGTTACGTAGTTTTTTAAGTGTTTCCACCTCAACTAAATGATTACGGCGTTCTTGATCTAAGTCTAAAAATTCTGTCAACAGACTATCGTTGACACCTCGTGTTAATAATTTTTCTTTGACAGTATTGAAGTTTTGACGCATAAATTTAATGTCTAACATATTTATTTCCTCCTTATTATTATGATATAAAAAAACCTCTCAACCCCACAATAATCCAATGATTATTTATGGGGCGAGAGGTTGAACGTCGCGGTGCCACCCAAATTTACACAATAGCGTGTATCTTCGTTAGATTGTTAACGGGTCAAACCGTCATAACTTTTGATTTGCTAAACAAATTTTCGTTATGCATTGCTAGAGAGTGGATTCCTTTTGGGTGACTGTTGGCTTGCATCGACCGCCAACTTTCTAAAAGTCACCGAATGAAAAGTACTAATCTCTCAAATAGTTAGTCTATTTACTTACACATTAGTATATAGCCTTTTATCTGATGTGTCAATTAGTGTTATTGTGCTGTAGGACCAGTGTAGGGAGCAATTATCTGTTGGTAAATATCTTGGACTAAGTTAGTATTTAATTTATCTGGTTGATACATATTAGCGAAAAAGATAACGGCATCACTGCCATCTTCACTTATATAGACAGTCGGTTCATAGCCATGAAATAAGCCATGACCATATAGATAATTATCTTTATGATAAAAGCCACTCTTGTAAGTATAGTTAAAAGTTGTTGGATTTGGCGTCCACATTGCAATGACTTCATTACTATCCAATAGTGTCCCATCAATAACTGCTTGAATAAAGATTAAAAAATCTTCAGCCGACATAGCGAGATTACCGGTTCCTAGCTCATTGATGTAGGCAGATTTTTTTATATTATTTTTGCTTAGTTTTCCATTATTATCTTTACTATAAGTATCAATCAATGTTTGTTCTTTTGATTGAGTATTATAGAAGAAAGAATGTTTAAGATTCAACGGTGAGATAATTTTTTCTTGTGTGTATTCTTCATAAGGTTTATGCGATAAAATTTCGACTATTCCTGCTAGTAAAGTGTAGTTAACATAGGAATAGGACCATTTATTTTGTGGTTCATGTGTCACATTTTTTATGGCAAAATCAAGTATATCACTAGAATTTTGAGAATTTGGTCGATTATCATCGTCTAGTTCTAGTCCAGAAGTCATTGACAGCATTGAGTCAATGGTAATCTGATTACTACTTGGAATATCTGGATAAAATTCAGATAGAGGCGTATCCAATTTTAATTTATTCTCTTGAATCAGCGACATAATCAAAACAGCAGTGACAGATTTCTGTAATGAAGCAATCATATAAGAACTTTCTAGCGGATTAGCTTGTTGTTTAGCTGCTTCTCCATAGGATTTATAGAGCACAATTTGGTTGTTCTTAACACCAAGAAATGTTCCAGAAATATTTGCCTCAGTTAATTGGTTATCTATTGATTCCGATAAAGGCTTATAAAAAGCCGAGATTTGCGTGTTTTTGGTGTTTAATCTCGGTTCATAAGAGGTGCTAGTTGTTGTTTCTGTTTCTTGCTTATTCGTCATTGATGAGTCAATTGTACTAGAGCTTTGTTTAGTTTTTTCGCTTGAACTAGTTGCGATGACAGCTTGTGGAATGGCAGGTATATCAATTTTTTTTTGGATTAATGGCAGCCAATAATAAATATTAAAGGCAATAATTAAGCCGAAAATCAACCCAACTATAAGCGAAAAAAAGCGACGACGTTTGTATTTCTTCTTTAATTTATCATAATCGACACGAGAATTATTGGTCATATAGTATTTACCTACCTTAAGTATCAGTTTATTCGTATTGAATTAGTGAAAGAAGTTGCGTACCTTGTGCCAAACTTCGACAAAAAAGTTTACTTTTTCGATAGATTGCGCTGTTTTGACAGGAACATGAGTTACTTTATTTTGTTGAGGGTGTAGGAATCCCAATCGGTCAGCAGATTGAATTCGTTCATAGCCAACCAATTTATTTTCTTTGACCGGAGCATTTAAGCCATTAGTGTAGCTTGATTTTGGTTCGAAACTGACATCAACTGATGCTTCTGCCTGATTCGTGTTAACCCAAGCACTAACCGTTTGATCGGTTTTTAATGGAACCGTTGCTTCTTTACCTAGATTGACAGGCATAGTAGGTTCGACAGCTGATTGACCTTGAGTCACAACAGGTTGGTAAACCCAAGTTTGGAAAACATAATCTAACATTTTTTGTGTTTCAATAAAGCGATTATGCTCCTCATCTACTCCCATCACGACTGAAATATAGCGTCTACCATCTTTTTCAATGGTTCCAATGAAACAGGCACCTGCTAAATCAGTTGTACCAGTTTTTAGGCCATCAACACCTGCATAGTAGTAAGGCATATTAGGTAACATATAGTTTGAATTGGTGAGTAGCGTTTGATTTTTAGTTCCATTAAACAATATGTATTCTGATAATTTGGTAATGGCCAACACATCTGGATAATCAGCTAGTAAATGTTCAGCAACGATTGTCATATCTCGAGCAGATAATCGATTTTCGTCATCATCATGAGAGCCCGGATACTTTCCATTTTCTAAAAACATTGTCCCAAGACCAGATGAGCTAATTAAAAATGAATCGGTAATTCCCCATTCTGTCATTTTTGCACGCATTTGATCCACAAATTTTGGTTCGGAACCGCTAATAAATTCAGCAAGGGCAGAGGTTGCAGCATTCGCCGAGCTAATTAATGATGCGTATAATAAATCTTGAACGGTATAAGTTTGATTTTTGTAAAGTGGAACATTGGATAATTCAGGATTCTCAGTCGTTTTAATGAGACTATCACTAATCTTGACTTGATCGGTCCAATTGATTTGTCCATTAGCGACTGACTCATAAACTAAATAGGCGGTAATTAATTTGGTCATAGATGCAATACCAAGCGCTTCGTCAATATTTTTAGCGTAGAGGATTTTTCCTGTTTCTATGTCAGTGACCATAGCTGCTTTAGCATAAATAGTAACGGGTTCAGCTTGATTGGTATTTGTTTTAGCTAAACTAGAAGAAGATGGAATAAGTATGAAAGTAGTCAATAACACAATAGCTAATAATAGGTGGACAGATTTCTTTAAAAAAGTCATTTAATAAATTCGTCCTTTCTGTTAAGTTACATAAGGTAATATAGCAAAAAAAACCTAAATTTGATATAATTTAGGTTTTTTTTAGTTGTAATTTACCAGTTTTTTAAGGGTAACTTAATGATAAAGGACGTCCAACCATTGGCAGAAGTCGCGTAGATTTCACCGTGGTGTAGTTCGACAATACTTTGAGCAATAGCTAGACCTAGTCCAGACCCACCTGTTTGGAGTGAACGTGACTCTTCTACACGATAAAAACGATCGAACAAGTGTTCCAATGCTTCCTGTGGAATTTCTTGACCATTGTTTTTGACTTCTATAATAAGCATCTGATCTACTTTTTTAGCCATAATAACAATTTTAGAGCCATCTAAACCATATTTGAAAGCATTGGATAGTAGATTATCAAACACTCGAACAAGTTTTTCCGTATCACCTTCCATTATCAAATTAGGTGATTCAATCGTTAATTCGATTGGGATTTGATTTTTTGTTGACTCTAATTCGTATTCTATGACTAGTTGTTCAAGTAATTGACTCATATTGAATGTCATAGTGTTCAGTGGTGTATCGGCTTGCCTGACTTTCGTATATTCAAAAAGATCGTCAACTAAAAGTTTCATTTGTTTGGATTTTAAATAAGCCGTATGAGTATATTTTAGTAAGTCATCAGTTGATTGATATTGGCCATCTTCAATTAAGCCAAGATAGCCAATAATGGATGTCAGCGGTGTCCGTATGTCATGACTGACATTTGTAATTAATTCATCTTTGGATTGTTCAATCAAACGTTCATCTTCAATAGCTTTGACGGTACTATCAACTAAGGCATTAATGCTATTGATTAAGCGACCTAAGTCACCATTTAATTGAAATGGAATCCGATGATTGTAGTGACCACTTGAAATATAATGCAATTCACTAATAATATGAGCTTGTTGCATTTGTTTATAACGCCGAATCAGGCGCCAAAATAAAACAAAGACATCAATTAAACCCATAAATGAAATAATTAGGAGTTTAAGTGAATAAGGATGATCAATATAGAAGGTATTGTAAATGGATTCTTTAATGTTAAACAGCATTGCTTCAATAGGCTGGTTTGTTTCTGCAAACTGAATAACCAACATATAGACAGCTAAGTTTAAAAGAATCAATAGAATAATTGTTACAATTCCTTCTATAAGAAGCTCACTTTTTTCTTTAGAAGTCAGAGTAATTTTATTTTTTATTCTATTTGTATTATCCTTCAATTTTGTAGCCAACTCCCCAAACTGTCTGAATTACTTTCTCGCCATTCGTTGCTTCTTCGATTTTATCACGTAGATGACTAACATGAACCATAACGGTTTTTGCTGAAACTAGACTTTCTTGCTGCCATACGCGTTCAAAAATTTCATCCGCACTAAAGACACGATTTGGGTGACTAGCTAATAAGTATAGAATACCAAATTCTAAAGCAGTTAATTGAATTTTTTTTCCGCTATCGGTTTCAACTTCGTGTGAATCTTTCTTAATGATTAAAGAACCAACTTCGAGAACATCAGGTTCATCAGATTTGACTTGCATGTTAGAACGACGTAGTAAGGATTTAACACGGGCCATTATTTCTAAAGGATTGAATGGTTTTGTTACATAGTCATCTGCACCCGCAATTAGTCCTTGGATCTTATCCATATCAGTAGTTTTGGCAGTTAGCATAATAATTGGAATTTGCGATTCTTTTCTTAGTTCCTTTACAACCTCCATACCATCCATTTTTGGCATCATAATATCTAAAATCATTAAATCAATATCAGAGCTAGTAATAATCTTGCTTAAAGCATCTTTTCCATTGTAAGCTTTTACCACTTCGTACCCTTCATTTTGTATATAAATACTAAGTAATTCTACAATTTCTTTATCATCATCAACTACTAAGATTTTCATACCGTTTCCTCCAATTTTCTATGTTTGGTCTAAAATTAGTTATAAAACTAACTTAATTGTATCAAAAAAACGTGGTAAATAGAAAAAAATAAAATTTTGTATTTACATTGTTGGCAAATCATAGTATATTAATCACGTTGCTAATTTTGAAACGATTAAAAAAACAGCTTCAAAAAAATATTTAAAAAAAGTGTTGACGAATATGTTGTAATCATGGTATTATCTTCTAGTCGCACTAATTAATAAATAAAGCGACAAAATAAAAAAATAAAAAAAGTATTGACAATATGTTTTAAAGTTGATATGATATAAAAGTTGTTACGACAACAAATATTAAAAAAGTTTAGACCTTTGAAAACTGAACAAAGTAAGACAAACCAAATGTGTAGGGCGTTTTTACAATAGTAAAAACAAACCATATTTAAAGTGAATAGAAACATTCGCTAGCAAAATTTTTAAATGAGCTAAACATCGCAAGATGTTATCATACTTTTATTGAGAGTTTGATCCTGGCTCAGGACGAACGCTGGCGGCGTGCCTAATACATGCAAGTCGAACGCACTTTTCTCACCGGAGCTTGCTCCACCGAGAAAAGTGAGTGGCGGACGGGTGAGTAACACGTGGGCAACCTGCCCATCAGAGGGGGATAACACTTGGAAACAGGTGCTAATACCGCATAATTCCTATTGCCGCATGGCGACAGGATAAAAGACGCTTCGGTGTCACTGGTGGATGGGCCCGCGGTGCATTAGTTAGTTGGTGAGGTAACGGCCTACCAAGACCATGATGCATAGCCGACCTGAGAGGGTGATCGGCCACACTGGGACTGAGACACGGCCCAGACTCCTACGGGAGGCAGCAGTAGGGAATCTTCGGCAATGGACGAAAGTCTGACCGAGCAACGCCGCGTGAGTGAAGAAGGTTTTCGGATCGTAAAACTCTGTTGTTAGAGAAGAACAAGTGAGAGAGTAACTGTTCTCACCTTGACGGTATCTAACCAGAAAGCCACGGCTAACTACGTGCCAGCAGCCGCGGTAATACGTAGGTGGCAAGCGTTGTCCGGATTTATTGGGCGTAAAGCGAGCGCAGGTGGTCTTTTAAGTCTGATGTGAAAGCCCTCGGCTCAACCGAGGAAGGTCATTGGAAACTGGAGGACTTGAGTGCAGAAGAGGAGAGTGGAATTCCATGTGTAGCGGTGAAATGCGTAGATATATGGAGGAACACCAGTGGCGAAGGCGACTCTCTGGTCTGTAACTGACACTGAGGCTCGAAAGCGTGGGGAGCAAACAGGATTAGATACCCTGGTAGTCCACGCCGTAAACGATGAGTGCTAGGTGTTGGAGGGTTTCCGCCCTTCAGTGCCGCAGCTAACGCATTAAGCACTCCGCCTGGGGAGTACGGCCGCAAGGCTGAAACTCAAAGGAATTGACGGGGGCCCGCACAAGCGGTGGAGCATGTGGTTTAATTCGAAGCAACGCGAAGAACCTTACCAGGTCTTGACATCCTTTGACCACTCTAGAGATAGAGATTTCCCTTCGGGGACAAAGTGACAGGTGGTGCATGGTTGTCGTCAGCTCGTGTCGTGAGATGTTGGGTTAAGTCCCGCAACGAGCGCAACCCTTATTGTTAGTTGCCATCATTTAGTTGGGCACTCTAGCAAGACTGCCGGTGACAAACCGGAGGAAGGTGGGGATGACGTCAAATCATCATGCCCCTTATGACCTGGGCTACACACGTGCTACAATGGACAGTACAATGAGTTGCGAGACCGCGAGGTTTAGCTAATCTCTTAAAGCTGTTCTCAGTTCGGATTGTAGGCTGCAACTCGCCTACATGAAGCCGGAATCGCTAGTAATCGTGGATCAGCATGCCACGGTGAATACGTTCCCGGGCCTTGTACACACCGCCCGTCACACCACGAGAGTTTGTAACACCCAAAGTCGGTGAGGTAACCTTCGGGAGCCAGCCGCCTAAGGTGGGATAGATGATTGGGGTGAAGTCGTAACAAGGTAGCCGTATCGGAAGGTGCGGCTGGATCACCTCCTTTCTAAGGATAATTACGGAAACACATTGGTTGAATTTACTTTGTTCAGTTTTGAGAGGTTTACTCTCAAACATTATTGATTTGTTCATTGAAAACTGGATAGTTGAAGTTAGACATCAACATAAATTAAGTACACTGCGTGACACAACGTAAGTTGTGAAGCGTTGTTTGTATCAGATATCGCTGTTTGATACAAACAAAAAAGATCTAACCATTAGGTTAGAAAAGGTTAAGTGAATAAGGGCGCACGGTGGATGCCTTGGCACTAGAAGCCGATGAAGGACGGGACTAACGCCGATATGCTTCGGGGAGCTGTAAGTAAGCTTTGATCCGGAGATTTCCGAATGGGGGAACCCAATACCTTTTATAGGGTATTATCTATTAGTGAATACATAGCTAATAGAAGGTAGACGCAGAGAACTGAAACATCTAAGTACCTGCAGGAAGAGAAAGAAAAATCGATTTCCTTAGTAGCGGCGAGCGAAACGGAAACAGCCCAAACCAATGAGCTTGCTCATTGGGGTTGTAGGACTCAGCTGTGGTAGCTGTTGTGAATAGTCAAATCGACCTGGAAAGGTCAGCCGGAGCGGGTAAAAGCCCCGTAGACGAAATTGACAACACACCTATGAGTATCCTGAGTACGGCGGAACACGAGAAATTCCGTCGGAATCCGGGAGGACCATCTCCCAAGGCTAAATACTCTCTAGTGACCGATAGTGAACCAGTACCGTGAGGGAAAGGTGAAAAGCACCCCGGAAGGGGAGTGAAATAGAACCTGAAACCGTGTGCCTACAAAAAGTCAAAGCCCGTTAATGGGTGATGGCGTGCCTTTTGCAGAATGAACCGGCGAGTTACGATTGCATGCGAGGTTAAGCTGAAGAAGCGGAGCCGTAGCGAAAGCGAGTCTGAATAGGGCGACGTAGTATGTAGTTGTAGACCCGAAACCATGTGACCTACCCATGTCCAGGTTGAAGGTGCGGTAAAACGCACTGGAGGACCGAACCCACGTACGTTGAAAAGTGCGGGGATGAGGTGTGGGTAGCGGAGAAATTCCAATCGAACTTGGAGATAGCTGGTTCTCTCCGAAATAGCTTTAGGGCTAGCCTCGGAATTAAGAATGATGGAGGTAGAGCACTGTTTGGACTAGGGGCCCGTCTTGGGTTACCGAATTCAGATAAACTCCGAATGCCATTCATTTATATCCGGGAGTCAGACAGTGAGTGATAAGATCCATTGTCGAAAGGGAAACAGCCCAGACCACCAGTTAAGGTCCCAAAATATATGTTAAGTGGAAAAGGATGTGAGGGTGCACAAACAACTAGGATGTTGGCTTAGAAGCAGCCACCATTTAAAGAGTGCGTAATAGCTCACTAGTCGAGTGCCCTTGCGCCGAAAATGTACCGGGGCTAAACATATTACCGAAACTGTGGATAGAACCTTTGGTTCTATGGTAGGAGAGCGTTCTAAGGGCGTTGAAGCTAGATCGTGAGGACTAGTGGAGCGCTTAGAAGTGAGAATGCCGGTATGAGTAGCGAAAGACAGGTGAGAATCCTGTCCACCGAATGACTAAGGTTTCCTGGGGAAGGCTCGTCCTCCCAGGGTTAGTCGGGACCTAAGCCGAGGCCGATAGGCGTAGGCGATGGACAACAGGTTGAGATTCCTGTACTCGTTTGTTTTGTTTGAACAATGGAGGGACACAGGAGGTTACGGAAGCGCACTGTTGGATATGTGCGTATAAGCAACAAGTCTTGGTGTGAGTCAAATGCTTACACCTCTAAGGACGAGTTGTGATGTGGAGGGAAATTTAGTACCGAAGTTCCAATATCACACTGTCAAGAAAATCTTCTAGTTAGAAGCAAACGACCCGTACCGCAAACCGACACAGGTAGTCGAGGAGAGAATCCTAAGGTGAGCGAGAGAACTCTTGTTAAGGAACTCGGCAAAATGACCCCGTAACTTCGGGAGAAGGGGTGCTAAACGCAAGTTTAGCCGCAGTGAATAGGCCCAAGCGACTGTTTATCAAAAACACAGGTCTCTGCAAAATCGAAAGATGACGTATAGGGGCTGACGCCTGCCCGGTGCTGGAAGGTTAAGAGGATGGGTTAGCAATAGCGAAGCTCAGAATTGAAGCCCCAGTAAACGGCGGCCGTAACTATAACGGTCCTAAGGTAGCGAAATTCCTTGTCGGGTAAGTTCCGACCCGCACGAAAGGCGTAACGATTTGGGCACTGTCTCAACAAGAGACTCGGTGAAATTTTAGTACCTGTGAAGATGCAGGTTACCCGCGACAGGACGGAAAGACCCCATGGAGCTTTACTGTAGTTTGATATTGACTGTTTGTGACACATGTACAGGATAGGTAGGAGCCGTTGAACTCGGAACGCTAGTTTCGAGGGAGGCATTGGTGGGATACTACCCTTGTGTTATGACCAGTCTAACCCGCGCCACTTATCGTGGCGGGAGACAGTGTCAGATGGACAGTTTGACTGGGGCGGTCGCCTCCTAAAATGTAACGGAGGCGCCCAAAGGTTCCCTCAGAATGGTTGGAAATCATTCGAAGAGTGTAAAGGCAAAAGGGAGCTTGACTGCGAGAGTTACAACTCGAGCAGGGACGAAAGTCGGGCTTAGTGATCCGGTGGTTCCGCATGGAAGGGCCATCGCTCAACGGATAAAAGCTACCCTGGGGATAACAGGCTTATCTCCCCCAAGAGTTCACATCGACGGGGAGGTTTGGCACCTCGATGTCGGCTCGTCGCATCCTGGGGCTGTAGTCGGTCCCAAGGGTTGGGCTGTTCGCCCATTAAAGCGGCACGCGAGCTGGGTTCAGAACGTCGTGAGACAGTTCGGTCCCTATCCGTCGCGGGCGTTGGAAATTTGAGAGGAGCTGTCCTTAGTACGAGAGGACCGGGATGGACATACCTCTGGTGTACCAGTTGTTCTGCCAAGGGCATTGCTGGGTAGCTATGTATGGACGGGATAAACGCTGAAAGCATCTAAGCGTGAAGCCCCCCTCAAGATGAGATTTCCCATTTCTTTAAGAAAGTAAGATCCCTGAGAGATGATCAGGTAGATAGGCTAGGAGTGGAAGTACAGTGATGTATGGAGCGGACTAGTACTAATCGATCGAGGACTTAACCAAATAAACGGTGTCACTTATGTTAATGATAACTTCAAATCCAGTTTTGAGTGAGCAATCACTTAATTAAATAGAACACTTATAGAAGTGTGGTGGCGATGGCAAGAAGGATACACCTGTAACCATGCCGAACACAGCAGTTAAGCTTCTTAGCGCCGAGGGTAGTGAAGGGTTTCTCTTTGTGAGAGTAGGACGTTGCCACGCATTTATAAGTATTTTTTTTGGAGGTTTAGCTCAGCTGGGAGAGCACCTGCCTTACAAGCAGGGGGTCGGCGGTTCGATCCCGTCAACCTCCATTTTAAATTAGACTCGTTAGCTCAGTTGGTAGAGCATCTGACTTTTAATCAGAGGGTCACTGGTTCGAGCCCAGTACGGGTCATTTTTGCGGGTGTGGCGGAATTGGCAGACGCACTAGATTTAGGATCTAGCGCCTTACGGCGTGGGGGTTCAAGTCCCTTCACCCGCATAAGAAGTTACAGCCGGCTTAGCTCAGTTGGTAGAGCATCTGATTTGTAATCAGAGGGTCGAGGGTTCAAGTCCTTTAGCCGGCATTCTATTTCTAAGCGGAAGTAGTTCAGTGGTAGAACATCACCTTGCCAAGGTGGGGGTCGCGGGTTCGAACCCCGTCTTCCGCTTTTATGTTCCAGCCGGGGTGGCGGAACTGGCAGACGCACAGGACTTAAAATCCTGCGGTGAGTGATCACCGTACCGGTTCGATTCCGGTCCTCGGCATTGCTTTTTAAGCACCCATAGCTCAATTGGATAGAGTGTCTGACTACGGATCAGAAGGTTAGGGGTTCGACTCCTCTTGGGTGCGTCACCTTTTTTACGGGAAGTAGCTCAGCTTGGTAGAGCACTTGGTTTGGGACCAAGGGGTCGCAGGTTCGAATCCTGTCTTCCCGATTTTAATTACGCGGTGTAGCTCAGCTGGCTAGAGCGTCCGGTTCATACCCGGGAGGTCGGGGGTTCGATCCCCTCCGCCGCGATAATTTATAACTTGGACCTTTAGCTCAGTTGGTTAGAGCTCCCGGCTCATAACCGGGCGGTCGTAGGTTCGAGTCCTACAAGGTCCATTGTTATGGAATTGTATGGTTTTTGCTAATATTATGGAGGATTACCCAAGTCCGGCTGAAGGGAACGGTCTTGAAAACCGTCAGGTGTGTAAAAGCACGCAAGGGTTCGAATCCCTTATCCTCCTTTTAAAAATATCGCGGAGTGGAGCAGTCTGGTAGCTCGTCGGGCTCATAACCCGAAGGTCGTAGGTTCAAATCCTGCCTCCGCAATTAGGTTCCGTGGTGTAGGGGTTAACATGCCTGCCTGTCACGCAGGAGATCGCGGGTTCAAATCCCGTCGGGACCGTTTAAGCGGGTGTAGTTTAGTGGTAAAACTACAGCCTTCCAAGCTGTTGTCGCGAGTTCGATTCTCGTCACCCGCTTTTCTTTAAAAATTAGGGCCTATAGCTCAGCTGGTTAGAGCGCACGCCTGATAAGCGTGAGGTCGATGGTTCGAGTCCATTTAGGCCCATTATTTTAAGGATGGAGAAGTACTCAAGTGGCTGAAGAGGCGCCCCTGCTAAGGGTGTAGGTCGGGAAACTGGCGCGAGGGTTCAAATCCCTCCTTCTCCATAATGATTTATATCATTAATTTAACTTAATTTATTCAGTCTGGCCCGTTGGTCAAGCGGTTAAGACACCGCCCTTTCACGGCGGTAACACGGGTTCGATTCCCGTACGGGTCATTAGCATTTCGGAGGATTACCCAAGTCCGGCTGAAGGGAACGGTCTTGAAAACCGTCAGGTGTGTAAAAGCACGCAAGGGTTCGAATCCCTTATCCTCCTTTTAAAAATATCGCGGAGTGGAGCAGTCTGGTAGCTCGTCGGGCTCATAACCCGAAGGTCGTAGGTTCAAATCCTGCCTCCGCAATTAGGTTCCGTGGTGTAGGGGTTAACATGCCTGCCTGTCACGCAGGAGATCGCGGGTTCAAATCCCGTCGGGACCGTTTTAGGCGCAGTAGCTCAGTTGGTAGAGCAACGGATTGAAGCTCCGTGTGTCGGCAGTTCGATTCTGTCCTGCGCCATCCAAATCCATTAAGCGGGTGTAGTTTAGTGGTAAAACTACAGCCTTCCAAGCTGTTGTCGCGAGTTCGATTCTCGTCACCCGCTTTTCTTTAAAAATTAGGGCCTATAGCTCAGCTGGTTAGAGCGCACGCCTGATAAGCGTGAGGTCGATGGTTCGAGTCCATTTAGGCCCATTATTTTAAGGATGGAGAAGTACTCAAGTGGCTGAAGAGGCGCCCCTGCTAAGGGTGTAGGTCGGGAAACTGGCGCGAGGGTTCAAATCCCTCCTTCTCCATATTAAGTTTTCTCTATTAATAATAAAATATTTTTTATCTAGGCCCGTTGGTCAAGCGGTTAAGACACCGCCCTTTCACGGCGGTAACACGGGTTCGATTCCCGTACGGGTCATATAAGCTCAAAATTGTGTAAATCAATTTTGAGCTTATTTTTTTTATATTTCATTAGGAGGTTGTAATACGTGAAACTAAAATTAACAATGAAAGAACGACTGTACATCGGTATGATGGTATTTGGTTTATTTTTTGGAGCAGGTAACCTCATTTTTCCGATTCAAATTGGTCAAGAGGCTGGGGCAAATGTCTTGTTAGCGAACATGGGATTTTTGGTTACTGGTATTGGCTTACCATTTTTAGGAATCGTAGCATTTGGAACGTCAGATAGCGAAAGTTTAATGGATTTAGGTAATCGTGTTGGACCTCGCTATGCTAAGATATTAACCACAATTCTCTATTTAATTATTGGTCCATTATTTGCGCTACCTAGACTAGCAACTACATCTTTTGAGGTCGGTTTCGCACCATTCGTTAAATCAGATTATCAAATCATTAGTTTATTGGCTTTTACATTAATTTTCTTTAGCGTTGTTTGGTTTTTTTCACGTAAACCTAGTAGAATTTTGGATTATATTGGTAAATTTTTAACCCCGTTATTTTTAATTTTGTTAGCTATTATTCTTTTATTTGCTTTTCTCAAACCAATGGGATCCATCACTCATGCTAGTATACAAGGCGGATATCAAAATCATGCATTTTTAACTGGCTTTACAGCTGGGTACAATACACTTGATGCCTTAGCAGCACTAGCTTTTGGTACGATTATTGTTGATAGCATGAAATCATTGGGTATTAAGCAACCTAAATATATTGCTCTCGAGTTATCAAAAGCAGGAATGATTGGTATTGTCATCATGGGGGTTCTTTATACATTGTTATCATTAACTGGAACCATGAGTTTAGGTGAATTTTCTGTTAATGCTAATGGAGGTATTACGCTAGCCCAAATCTCACACTATTATTTAGGCAATTTTGGTAGTTTTTTATTAGCGATTATTGTTTTGATCGCTTGTGTTAAAACTGCTATCGGTTTATCTACAGCATTTGCTAAAACATTTGACTTATTATATCCGAAAGTGAATTATGTCACATTTGTAGTTATTGCTTTAACCAGTTCATTTATTATTTCTAATTTTGGTTTAACGCGACTTATTGCAATTTCTATTCCTGTTCTGATGTTTATTTATCCTTTAGCAATGACACTAATTTTAATGTCACTTGGAGCTCATATTTTTGATAGACGTCCTGTAATCTATCGTACAGTAACACTTTTTACGTTGGTCGCATCGAGTATCGATTGTATTAATGCACTGCCCAAAACATTTATTCAAAGGTACCCGATATTAATGAATATCCTGTCTTTTGCGGATCATTATTTACCGTTGTTTCGTTTAGGTTTAAGTTGGGTGCCATTTGCTTGTCTTGGTTTATTAGTTGGTTTAATTATTAGTCACTATCAACTTAAAAAAGATGCTTAAAAAAGTCTACCAACGAAAGTTATTTCGTTGGTAGACTTTTATTTATTATAAGTAATATTTGCGATATAGTGTTAAATCATCATTTAGTTCATAAACAAGTGGTTGCCCTGTAGGGATTTCTAGACCCATAATATCATCATCAGAAATATTTTCAATGTGTTTTGCTAATGCTCTAAGTGAATTACCGTGAGCAGCAACGAGTACTGTGTCACCTTTAATTAATGACGGTGCAATATGATCTTCCCAAAATGGTAGGGCACGTTCTAATGTTACTTTGAGGTTTTCACCACCAGGAATTACTTTTTTATCAAGCAAAGCATATTTAGGGTCATTTATTGCAGATTTTGGATCATCTGGTGAAATTAGTGGAGGTAATGTATCGTAAGAACGACGCCATTGATGTACTTGATCCTCACCATATTTATCCGCAGTCTCTTGTTTATTTAGTCCTTGAAGTGCCCCATAATGCCGTTCATTTAAACGCCAAGATTTGACTTCAGGTAACCACATTTGGTCACATTCTTCTAGCACATAGTGACAGGTTTTAATGGCACGTTTAAGGTAAGAGGTATAAGCAATATCAAATCGGATATTCGCTTCTTTGATTTTACGACCGGCTTCTTTGGCTTCTTTCACACCATCAGCACTTAAATCGACATCTTCCCAACCTGTAAACAAGTTTAACGCATTCCATTCGCTTAAACCATGACGTACAAAGACTAATTTTTTCATAAATAACCATCCCTTTCTAGGTTAACGCGACACGTTGATAGTTTTGACACCTTCAGATTCAGATCCAACGATGACGCATGTCGTGATATCCAAGAATAAGCCATGCTCCACAACACCAACTTGATGATCGAGCCATTCAGCTAATTCTGTTGGATTACTGATTTTTTCTAAGTACAAATCAATGATATAATTTTTACTGTCAGTTAGCAATGGTTTTTCATCAGATGTTAGACGAATCTTAGGATTTAAGTTTTTTTCTTGGAATTTTTTTAATAATTGTTGACTACCATATGGAATGACTTCAACTGGTAGTGGGAATTTACCTAAATGTTCGACCATTTTTGATTCATCAACAATCCAAATAACTTTATCAGAATACGTTGCGACAATTTTTTCAAATAGTAATGCTGCGCCACCGCCTTTAATACCGTGAAAGTCTGTTGAGATTTCATCAGCTCCATCGATTGTAATATCAACGTGCTCAACTTCATCAATACTTCGTAAAGGAATACCTAAAGCTAATGCTTGAGTCTCTGTGGCTTTAGATGTGGTAACGCCAATGATTTGTAAATTTTCTTCTTTGACACGACGCCCAATTTCTTCCACCATATAGTAGGCAGTTGAACCGGTTCCTAGACCGACAACCATCCCATCCTTGATATATTTTGCTGATTCAATCCCGACTGCTTGCTTTAAATTCATGCTTGCATACCCTCCAAAATTAGTTATCGTATTTGTATTTTGTTGCCATATCTATTGTAAGCATATTCAAAGTAAAAAGAAATAAAATTTTTTTGTTTTTTTGTGTTGACTATTTTAATTTATGTATGTTATAGTTACGAAGGTGCTTGAAACACAGGTCTCATGTGAGACATGATGACTGACGCATAATTTTATGCAAGCAGTTCTTGCATTAATTTTTTAACTAAAAAAAAGAACCACCTGGATGTGTGGGTCTACAAATGTTTTTCAGGAAGGAGGAATTACCATGCCTACAATTAATCAATTAGTACGCAAGTCTCGTAAATCTAAAATAACAAAATCTAACTCTCCAGCTTTAGGTAAGAGTTATAATAGTTTCAAAAAATCTCAAACAAATGTGAACTCTCCACAAAAACGTGGTGTATGTACACGTGTGGGTACGATGACACCTAAAAAACCTAACTCTGCGTTACGTAAATATGCCCGTGTTCGTTTATCAAACTTGATTGAAGTTACAGCTTATATCCCAGGGATTGGCCATAACTTACAAGAACATAGTGTTGTTTTAATCCGTGGAGGACGTGTTAAGGATTTACCAGGGGTACGTTACCATATCGTTCGTGGTGCGTTAGATACTGCTGGTGTAACTGATCGTAAACAAAGTCGTTCTAAATACGGAACAAAACGCCCTAAAAAATAGTCAACATAAAAGATAAATAAAACAAATTTTTGGAAGGAGGAGTACACATGCCTCGTAAAGGTCCTGTTACAAAACGCGATGTATTACCAGATCCGATGTATAACTCAAAATTAGTAACTCGCTTAATCAACCGTGTAATGATCGACGGTAAGCGTGGTGTTGCTTCAAGCATTATTTATGATGCTTTCGATATTATTAAAGAATCTACAGGGAATGATCCATTAGAAGTTTTCGAACAAGCAATGGAAAATGTTATGCCTGTTTTAGAAGTTAAAGCTCGTCGTGTTGGTGGTTCTAACTACCAAGTACCCGTTGAAGTACGTCCAGATCGCCGTTCTACATTAGGATTACGTTGGATCGTAAACTATTCTCGTCTACGTGGAGAGCACACTATGGAGCAACGTCTAGCTAAAGAAATTATGGATGCTGCTAATAATACTGGCTCATCTGTTAAAAAACGTGAAGACGTGCATAAAATGGCTGAAGCTAACCGTGCATTCGCGCATTATCGTTGGTAGAATCCTCTTTTTTAGTGTCTCGCTAAAAAAAGTACAATTTAAATGAACTTAAGTAGAGAGAGGAGTAACAAAGAATGGCAAGAGAGTTTTCACTAGAAAAAACTCGTAATATTGGTATCATGGCTCACGTTGATGCTGGTAAAACAACAACAACTGAACGTATCTTGTATTACACTGGTAAAATCCATAAACTTGGTGAAACGCACGAAGGTGCATCACAAATGGACTGGATGGAACAAGAACAAGAACGTGGTATCACAATTACTTCTGCTGCGACAACTGCTCAGTGGAAAGGTTACCGAGTAAACATTATTGATACACCAGGACACGTGGACTTCACAATTGAAGTACAACGTTCTTTACGTGTATTGGATGGTGCGGTAACAGTACTAGACTCACAATCTGGAGTAGAACCTCAAACTGAAACAGTATGGCGTCAAGCAACTGAATATAAAGTTCCACGTATCGTATTCTGTAATAAAATGGATAAAATCGGTGCAGACTTCTTATATTCTGTAAAAACAATTCACGATCGTTTGCAAGCAAATGCTCATCCAATTCAATTACCAATCGGTTCTGAAGAGAACTTCACTGGAATTATTGATTTGATTACGATGAAAGCAGAAATCTATACAAACGATTTAGGTACTGACATTCAAGAAACTGAAATTCCTGAAGAATATATGGATTTAGCAACTGAATGGCGTGAAAAATTAGTTGAAGCAGTAGCTGAAACTGATGAAGAATTAATGATGAAATATTTAGATGGTGAAGAAATTACAATCGAAGAATTAAAAGCTGGTATTCGTCGTGCGACTATCAATGTTGAATTCTTCCCTGTAATGGCTGGTTCAGCTTTCAAAAACAAAGGTGTTCAGTTAATGCTAGACGCTGTTTTAGATTACTTACCAGCACCAACTGATGTTGAAGCTATTAAAGGTATCGATACAAAAACTGAAGAAGAAGTAACTCGTCCAGCTGACGATAGCGCTCCTTTCTCATCATTAGCCTTTAAAGTTATGACTGACCCATTCGTAGGTCGTCTAACATTCTTCCGTGTTTATTCTGGTGTATTAGAAAGTGGTTCATACGTTTTAAATGCTTCTAAAGGCAAAAAAGAACGTATTGGTCGTATTCTACAAATGCACGCGAATACACGTTTAGAAATTGACCAAGTTTACTCTGGTGATATTGCTGCAGCTGTTGGTCTTAAAGATACAACAACTGGAGACACATTATGTGCTTTAGATGCACCAGTTATCCTTGAATCAATCGAATTCCCAGAACCAGTTATCCAAGTCGCTGTTGAACCAAAATCAAAAGCTGACCAAGATAAAATGGGTGTGGCTCTTCAAAAGCTTGCTGAAGAAGATCCATCATTCCGCGTTGAAACTAACGTAGAAACTGGTGAAACAGTTATCTCTGGTATGGGTGAGCTTCACTTAGATGTATTAGTTGACCGTATGCGCCGTGAGTTCCGCGTTGAAGCTAACGTTGGTGCGCCACAAGTGTCATATCGTGAAACATTCAGAGCTGGCTGTCAAGCTGAAGGTAAATTCGTTCGTCAATCTGGTGGTAAAGGTCAATACGGTCACGTATGGGTTGAATTCACACCAAATGAAGAAGGAAAAGGCTTCGAGTTTGAAAATGCAATTGTCGGTGGTGTGGTTCCACGTGAATACATTCCTGCAGTTGAAAAAGGTTTAAGCGACTCAATGAACTCTGGGGTATTAGCTGGCTATCCATTAGTGGATATTAAAGCAAAACTTTATGATGGTTCTTACCATGATGTCGATTCAAATGAGACAGCATTCCGTGTGGCTGCGTCTATGGCATTAAAAGCTGCTGCTAAAAAAGCAAATCCAGTTATTTTAGAGCCAATGATGAAAGTAACGATTACTGTTCCTGAAGAATACTTAGGTGATATCATGGGTCACGTTACAGCTCGTCGTGGACGTGTTGAAGGTATGGAAGCTCATGGAAATTCACAAATCGTTAACGCGATTGTGCCATTAGCTGAAATGTTCGGTTATGCGACTACATTACGTTCTGCAACACAAGGTCGTGGTACATTCATGATGGTATTTGATCATTATGAAGACGTTCCTAAATCTATTCAAGAAGAAATTATTAAGAAAAATGGTGGTTCTGCTAACTAGTTTAGACTAGGAAAAGCGAACATTATCATGTAAAATATATTGGTAGAAGGAATAGGAGTTGCTTTTATTCCTTCCTCAATATATTATTATAAATGACCTTTAAATATTAGGAGGAATTAGAAAAATGGCAAAAGAAAAATTTGATCGTTCGAAAGCCCATGTTAACATCGGTACAATCGGACACGTTGACCACGGTAAAACAACATTATCTGCAGCAATCGCTACAGTTTTAGCTAAAAACGGTTTCGGTGAAGCTCAAAACTATGCTGATATCGATAACGCTCCAGAAGAAAAAGAACGTGGAATTACAATTAACACGTCTCACATCGAGTATGAAACAGAAGCTCGTCACTACGCTCACGTAGACTGCCCAGGACACGCGGATTATGTTAAAAACATGATTACTGGAGCTGCTCAAATGGACGGCGCTATCTTAGTAGTATCTGCTGCTGATGGCCCAATGCCACAAACTCGTGAACACATTCTATTATCTCGTAACGTAGGTGTTCCTTACATCGTTGTATTCTTAAACAAAATGGATATGGTTGATGACGAAGAATTATTAGAATTAGTAGAAATGGAAGTTCGTGACTTATTAACTGAATACGACTTCCCAGGAGACGATACTCCAATCGTTGCTGGTTCTGCATTAAAAGCTTTAGAAGGCGAAGAAGAATACGAAGCAAAAATCTTAGAATTAATGGCTGCAGTTGACGAGTACATCCCAACTCCAGAACGTGACACTGACAAACCATTCATGATGCCAGTTGAGGACGTATTCTCAATTACTGGACGTGGTACAGTTGCTACTGGACGTGTTGAACGTGGACAAGTTCGCGTTGGAGACGAAGTAGAAATCGTTGGTATCGCTGAAGATACTAAGAAAACAACAGTTACTGGTGTTGAAATGTTCCGTAAATTATTAGATTACGCTGAAGCTGGAGATAACATTGGTGCTTTATTACGTGGGGTATCTCGTGATGATATCGAACGTGGACAAGTATTAGCTGCTCCTGGAACAATCACTCCACATACAAAATTTAAAGCGGAAGTTTATGTTTTATCTAAAGAAGAAGGTGGACGTCATACTCCATTCTTTACAAACTACCGCCCACAATTTTACTTCCGTACAACTGACGTTACAGGTGTTGTAGATTTACCAGAAGGAACTGAAATGGTAATGCCTGGTGATAACGTAGCTATGGACGTAACTTTAATTCACCCAATCGCTATCGAAGAAGGAACTCGTTTCTCAATTCGTGAAGGCGGACGTACTGTTGGTTCAGGCGTTGTAACTACAATCGTTGGATAATTAATCCAAATTAAATAAGTTTTACCTGTTCGGACGTAAGGTTGGAAACTTCGGTTTTCAACCTTTTTTTATAAGAATAAATTTTTTTTGAAAAACTTCTCAAAAGTGCTTGATATATCGGTATTTATTTAGTATAATTTTACAGGTGCTGAACAAAAGAGTATTCAGTATCCAAAGGAAATAATTGTGGCGTCGAAACGAGAGGTTGCGACACGCCAGGGAGCATTGCCATGGAGGCGTGTTGGAAAAATTTTCGTGGAGCTATGTCTACTTTTAAAATAGGCGAAGGAGGGAAACAAGATGGCAAAACAAAAGATTCGTATCCGTTTAAAAGCGTATGAACATCGTGTATTAGATCAATCTGCAGAAAAAATTGTAGAAACAGCAAAAAGAACAGGTGCTGAGGTTTCTGGACCAATTCCATTACCAACAGAACGTTCAGTTTATACAGTTATTCGTGCAACACACAAATACAAAGATTCACGCGAGCAGTTCGAAATGAGAACTCATAAACGTCTAATCGACATCGTAAGTCCTACACCAAAAACAGTTGACGCTTTAATGAAGCTAGACTTACCAAGTGGTGTAAACATTGAAATTAAATTATAAAAAATAAGATCATGGAGGTGTACTCATGACTAAAGGAATCTTAGGTAAAAAGGTAGGAATGACACAAGTTTTCACGGAAAATGGTGAATTAATTCCAGTTACTGTTATCGAAGCAACACCAAACGTTGTTTTACAAGTTAAAACTGTAGAGACGGATGGCTATGAAGCGATTCAAATTGGATACCAAGACAAACGTGAAGTATTGTCAAACAAACCTGCTAAAGGTCATGTTGCGAAAGCAAATACTGCTCCTAAGCGCTTCATTAAAGAATTACGCAATGTTGAGCTTGGAGAATACGAAGTAGGAAAAGAAATTACAGTGGATGTGTTCCAAGCTGGAGACATCGTTGATGTAACAGGTACAACAAAAGGTAAAGGATTCCAAGGGGTTATCAAACGTCATGGACAAAGTCGTGGACCTATGTCTCACGGTTCTCGTTACCACCGTCGTCCTGGTTCAATGGGTCCTGTTGATCCTAACCACGTATTAAAAGGTAAAAAATTAGCTGGTCGTATGGGTGGAGATCGTGTGACGATTCAAAACTTAGAGATCGTTAGAGTAGATACAGATAAAAATGTTATTTTAGTTAAAGGTAATGTACCTGGATCTAAAAAATCATTAATCGAAATTAAAACAGCAGTTAAGGCTGCTAAATAACTGTGGGAGAGGAGGAACTAAAGAATGACATCTGTAGCATTATTTAAACAAGATGGAACTCAAAATGGCGAAATCACTTTAAACGAAGCGATTTTTGGCATTGAACCAAATGAAAATGTTGTTTTCGATGCAATTATTATGCAACGTGCTTCATTAAGACAAGGAACACACGCTGTGAAAAACCGTAGTGCGGTTCGCGGTGGTGGACGTAAACCATGGCGTCAAAAAGGAACAGGTCGTGCGCGTCAAGGATCTATCCGCTCACCACAATGGCGTGGAGGTGGAGTTGTCTTTGGACCAACACCACGTTCTTATAGCTACAAACTTCCTAAAAAAGTTCGTCGCTTAGCAATTAAATCAGTATTATCTGCAAAAGTTGCTGAAAACAAATTTGTAGTAGTTGAAGGCTTAGCTTTCGATGCTCCAAAAACAAAAGAATTCAAACAAATGTTAACAAACTTAAGTGTTGACACAAAAGTATTAGTTGTTTTAGAAAGTGGCAATGATTTTGCAGCTTTATCTGGACGTAACTTACCAAATGTTTCTATTGTAGAATCTGATAACGTAAGCGTACTTGATGTAGTATCTGCTGACAAATTATTAATCACTAAAACAGCTCTGACTCAGGTAGAGGAGGTGCTTGCATAATGGAATTAATCGATGTAATCAAACGCCCAGTTATTACAGAAATGTCTGTAGCAGCTATGGACGACAAAAAATACACGTTTGAAGTTGACGTAAGAGCCAACAAGACATTAGTTAAGCAAGCTGTAGAAGCTGTTTTCGGCGTAAAAGTTAAAAAAGTAAATATCATGAACGTGAAACCAAAATTCAAAAGAATGGGTAAACACGCTGGATATACTAAAAAACGTCGTAAAGCTATCGTACAATTAACTGAAGAATCAAAAGACATTCAAATTTTTGATGCTGAGTAATTAAACATCAAATTTTAAGTAGGAGGGAAATCACGTGGCGATTAAAAAGTATAAACCTACCACTAATGGCCGTCGTAACATGACTGGTTCAGACTTTGCTGAAATCACGACTTCGACGCCAGAAAAAACGTTATTACAGCCTTTAAAGAAAAACGCTGGACGTAACAACCAAGGTAAAATTACTGTACGTCATCAAGCCGGCGGACACAAACGCCAATACCGTTTAATTGACTTTAAACGTAATAAAGATAATGTGGTTGGTACTATTAAAACAATTGAGTACGATCCAAATAGATCAGCTAATATTGCATTAGTTCACTATACTGACGGGGTTAAAACTTACATTTTAGCACCTAAAGGATTAACTGTAGGAACACAAATTTCTTCTGGTGAGAATGCTGATATTAAAATCGGTAATGCATTACCATTAGTAAATATTCCTGTAGGTACTGTTGTACATAACATCGAATTAAAACCTGGTAAAGGTGGACAATTAATCCGTTCTGCTGGAACAAGTGCTCAAGTACTTGGTAAAGAAGGTAAATACGTATTAGTTCGTCTTAACTCAGGAGAAGTTCGCATGATCTTAGGTACTTGTCGTGCAACAATCGGTACTGTAGGTAACGAACAACACGAATTAATTAACATCGGTAAAGCTGGTCGTAGCCGTTGGATGGGTAAACGTCCGACTGTACGTGGTAGCGTAATGAACCCTAACGATCACCCACACGGTGGTGGTGAAGGTAAAGCACCAATTGGACGTCCATCTCCAATGAGTCCATGGGGCAAACCAACACTTGGATACAAAACTCGTAGTAAAAAAGCTAAATCAGATAAATTTATCGTACGTCGTCGTAAATCTAAATAATTTGTTATTTAGAAATCATTATGAAGATTCGAGAGGAGGATCACGATGGGCCGCAGCTTAAAAAAAGGACCTTTTGTCGACGACCACTTGATGAAAAAAGTGGAAGCACAAAAAGGCGAAACAAAGAAAAAAGTTATTAAAACATGGTCACGCCGTTCGACTATTTTCCCTAACTTTATTGGGTACACTATCGCAGTATATGATGGAAGAAAACACGTTCCAGTTTATATTCAAGAAGATATGGTAGGCCATAAATTAGGTGAATTCGCACCAACAAGAACTTACCGTGGGCATGGCAATGACGATAAGAAAACTAAACGCTAATTGAGGGGAGGAACCGAACATGTCAGAAAGAATTACTTCAGCTAAGGCAACTGCTAAAACAGTTCGCACTTCACCTCGTAAAACAAGACTTGTTGTTGACCTAATCAGAGGTAAACACGTAGGAGAGGCTATTTCAACTTTGAAATTCTCACCTAACAAAGCAGCAGGTATTGTTGAAAAAGTGCTTATGTCAGCAATTGCAAATGCAGAAAATAACTTTGACTTAGATGTTGAAAATTTAGTAGTATCAGAAGTATTTGTGAACGAAGGACCAACTATGAAACGCTTCCGTCCACGTGCTAAAGGATCTGCTTCACCAATCAACAAACGCACAAGTCACATTACAGTAGTAGTATCAGAAAAATAAGGAGGGATTAATCAGTGGGTCAAAAAGTAAATCCAATTGGAATGCGTATCGGCGTTATCCGTGACTGGACCGCTAAATGGTATGCTGAAAAAGAATATGCTGATTACTTACATGAAGATTTAAACATTCGTAAGTTTATCGCTACTAGATTAGCTGATGCTTCTGTTTCTACCGTGGATATCGAACGCGCTGCAAACCGCGTGAACGTGTCTATCCATACTGCTAAACCAGGTATGGTTATTGGTAAAGGTGGTTCTGAAGTTGAAGCTCTACGTAAAGAGTTAAACAAATTAACTGGTAAGAAAGTACACATCAACATCGTGGAAATCAAAAAACCAGATTTAGATGCTAAATTAGTTGCAGAGGGAATTGCACGTCAATTAGAAAACCGTGTTGCTTTCCGTCGTGCACAAAAACAAGCAATCCAACGTACAATGAGATCAGGCGCTCAAGGAATTAAAACTTTGGTTTCTGGACGTTTGAATGGTGCCGATATGGCTCGTTCTGAAGGTTACTCTGAAGGAACAGTTCCATTACATACTATCCGCGCAGACATCGATTATGCTTGGGAAGAAGCCGATACTACATACGGAAAACTAGGAGTTAAAGTGTGGATTTGTCGTGGAGAAATTCTTCCAACTAAGAAAAACACTGAGAAAGGAGGGAAATAATCATGTTAGTACCTAAACGTGTAAAACACCGTCGTGAATTTAGAGGTAAAATGCGTGGTGAAGCTAAAGGTGGTAAGGAAGTAACTTTTGGTGAATACGGCTTACAAGCTGTTGATTCACACTGGATTACAAACCGTCAAATCGAAGCTGCCCGTATTGCTATGACTCGTTACATGAAACGTGGTGGGAAAGTATGGATTAAAATTTTCCCTCACAAATCATATACATCAAAAGCAATTGGTGTTCGTATGGGTTCTGGTAAAGGGGCTCCTGAAGGATGGGTGTCACCAGTTAAACGTGGAAAAATCATGTTTGAAATCGCTGGCGTACCAGAAGAAGTTGCTCGTGAAGCTTTACGATTAGCATCACACAAATTACCTATTAGAACTAAAATTGTAAAACGTGAAGAAATGGGTGGTGAATCGAATGAAGGTTAAAGATATCAGAGAGTTAACCACTACCGAAATGATCGCTAAAGAAAAAGAATTTAGAGAAGAATTATTCAATCTACGTTTCCAATTAGCAACAGGTCAATTAGAAAATACAGCGCGAGTTTCTGAAGTTCGTAAATCGATTGCACGCATTAAAACAGTTTTGCGTGAACAAGAAGCTGCTAAGTAATAGTGGAAGGAGGCCATTTATAGATGACTCAAGAGAGAAATGAACGTAAAGTCTACACAGGACGTGTGGTTTCAGACAAAATGGATAAAACTATCACAGTTGTTGTAGAAACGAAAAAAACTCATAAAATTTATGGTAAACGAGTTAAATATTCTAAAAAATATAAAGCTCATGATGAAAACAACGTTGCGAAAATGGGAGACATCGTTAAAATTATGGAAACTCGTCCATTATCTGCGACAAAACGCTTCCGCTTATTAGAAGTTGTTGAAGAAGCAGTAATTATTTAATTCGAATTTTCCTAAAGATAAAGCTGAAAGTTTGAAAGGAGGATACTGAAGTGATCCAACAAGAATCTCGTATGAAAGTTGCCGATAACTCAGGCGCTCGTGAAGTGTTAACTATCAAAGTACTTGGTGGTTCGGGTCGTAAAACTGCTAACATCGGTGATATCGTTGTTTGTACGGTTAAAAACGCAACACCAGGTGGAGTTGTCAAAAAAGGCGAAGTAGTAAAAGCTGTTATTGTACGTACTAAATCAGGCGCTCGTCGTGCTGATGGTTCATATATTAAATTTGATGAAAATGCATGTGTGATTATTCGTGACGATAAGAGTCCACGTGGAACACGTATCTTTGGACCAGTTGCTCGTGAATTACGCGATAACAACTTCATGAAGATAGTCTCACTAGCACCAGAAGTGTTATAATACATACTCATGTTTAAAGGAGGTGCGAAACAAGATGTTCGTTAAAACAGGCGATAAAGTAAAAGTTATCACAGGTAAAGATAAAAACAAAGAAGGAATTGTGCTTCAAGCATTTCCTAAAAAAGACCGTGTTATCGTTGAAGGTGTCAACATGATGAAAAAACACCAAAAACCTAGCGCAGCTGCTCCTCAGGGAGGAATTATCGAAACGGAAGCGTCTATTCATGTTTCTAATGTAATGGTGGTTGATCCATCTAATGGAGAACCAACACGCGTTGGATACAAAGTCGTTGACGGCAAAAAAGTCCGTGTTTCTAAAAAAACTGGTGAAGTTTTAGATAAATAAGTAATAGTGGAAGGAGGACCTAATTAGATGAACCGCCTAAAAGAAAAATATCTTAATGAAGTAACTCCATCATTGATGGAAAAATTTAACTATTCTTCTGTAATGCAAACACCAAAAGTTGATAAAATCGTTATTAACATGGGTGTGGGTGATGCAGTTTCAAATAGTAAAAACTTAGATAAAGCTGTTGAAGAATTAGCTTTAATCTCTGGACAAAAACCAATCATTACGAAAGCGAAGAAATCAATCGCTGGTTTCCGTTTGCGTGAAGGTATGCCAATCGGCTGTAAAGTAACTTTACGTGGTGAAAGAATGTACGAATTTTTAGATAAATTAGTAACAGTTTCTTTACCTCGTGTCCGTGACTTCCACGGAATCAGCAAAAAATCTTTCGATGGACGTGGAAATTATACTTTAGGTATTAAAGAACAATTAATTTTCCCAGAAGTTGACTTTGATTTAGTTGATAAAGTTCGAGGCATGGATATTGTTGTCGTTACAACAGCTAACACTGACGAAGAATCTCGTGAGTTATTAGCTCAACTTGGAATGCCATTCCAAAAATAATTAAAGGAGGCGAACTACGTGGCTAAAAAATCAATGATTGCTAAAAACAAACGTCCTGCAAAATTTGCGGTACAAGAATACACTCGTTGCGAACGTTGTGGACGTCCACATTCAGTTTATCGTAAATTTAAACTTTGCCGTATTTGCTTCCGTGAACTTGCCTATAAAGGACAAATTCCCGGCGTGAAGAAAGCAAGCTGGTAAAAATAGTAAACCGTAAAAGGAGGTAAATGATTCAATGGTGATGACAGATCCAATTGCAGATTTCTTAACTCGTATTCGTAACGCGAACATCGTGAAACACGAATCATTAGAATTACCTGCATCAAAAATCAAACTTGAAATCGCAAAAATCTTACAACGTGAAGGTTTTGTGCGTGAAGTAGAACACATTGAAGATGACAAACAAGGCATCATCCGTGTTTTCTTAAAATATGGTAAAAACGAAGAACGCGTTATTACTAACTTAAAACGTATCTCAAAACCAGGTTTACGTGTCTATGTTAAATCAGATGATGTACCAAAAGTACTAAATGGTTTAGGTATAGCAATTATCTCAACTTCAGAAGGAATCTTAACTGATAAAGAAGCTAGAGAGCGTAACATTGGCGGAGAAGTATTAGCATACGTTTGGTAAAAATCAAAAGAATTAAGGAGGTGTCTTGAGTGAGTCGTATTGGAAATAAACCAGTTGTTATTCCAGCAGGTGTTACAGTAACACAAAATGGAACAACAGTAACTGTAAAAGGACCTAAAGGTGAGTTAACTCGTGAGTTTGCACCTAGTATTACTTTAAATATCGAAGAAGGCGTTGTAACATTAAGCCGTCCGAACGATAGCAAAGAAAACAAAACTATGCATGGAACAATGCGTGCTAACCTAAACAACATGGTTGTTGGTGTTAGTGAAGGTTTTGAAAAAGCATTAGAATTAATCGGGGTTGGATACCGTGCACAATTACAAGGTCAAAAACTTGTATTGAACGTAGGATATTCACATCCAGTTGATTTTGACGCTCCAGAAGGTGTAACAATCGAAGTTCCTTCTAACACGTCAATTATCGTTAAAGGATCTAACAAAGAAGTTGTTGGAGAATTAGCGGCTAATATCCGTGGAGTACGTCCTCCTGAGCCATATAAAGGTAAAGGTATTCGCTACGTAGGCGAACATGTAAGACGTAAAGAAGGTAAAACAGGTAAATAGAAAATAAAAAGAGGTGACAATTGTGATTACAAAACCAGATAAAAACAAAGTGCGTCGCAAGAGACATCAGCGCGTACGTAACAAAATCTCTGGTACTGCTGAGTGCCCACGCTTAAACGTTTTTCGTTCAAACAAAAACATCTACGCTCAATTAATTGATGACGTAGCGGGTGTGACGCTTGCAAGTGCCTCTACTGTAGATAAAGATATTACAGCAGAAAATAAAACTGAAGATGCGAAAGCTGTTGGTACAGCAATCGCTAAAAAAGCAACAGAAAAAGGTATTAAAAAAGTAGTCTTTGACCGTGGTGGATACCTTTACCATGGCCGTGTAGCAGCTTTAGCCGAAGCAGCACGTGAAAATGGACTAGAATTTTAGGAAAAGGAGGAACACCATTCATGAGTAATATTGACGCTAGACAATTCGATCTTGAAGACCGCGTTGTTGGTATTAATCGCGTTTCTAAAGTTGTTAAAGGTGGACGTCGTTTACGTTTTGCTGCTTTAGTCGTAGTTGGTGATAGAAATGGTCATGTTGGATTCGGAACTGGTAAAGCTCAAGAAGTACCAGAAGCAATCCGCAAAGCCGTTGAAGACGCTAAGAAAAACTTAATTGAAGTACCTATGGTTGGATCTACAATTCCTCACGAAGTAATTGGATCATTCTGTGGTGGACGCATCTTAATGAAACCTGCTGTTGCCGGTTCTGGAGTTGCAGCTGGTGGACCAGTTCGTGCCGTACTTGAATTAGCAGGTATTTCAGATATTACAAGTAAATCACTAGGTTCAAACACACCTGTAAACGTTGTTCGCGCAACGCTTGAAGGATTAAATAGATTGAAGAAAGCAGAAGAAGTTGCCGCATTAAGAGGCGTTTCTGTGAATGAATTAATCGGATAGGGGGACTAAAAATGAGTGAATTAAAAATTACGTTAAGACGTAGTGTCATTGGACGTCCTCAAAACCAACGTGATACTGTAAAAGCATTAGGTTTGAAAAAAACTAATTCAACTGTTGTTAAACCTAACAACGAAGCCATCAAAGGTATGGTTAATACAGTTTCACATTTAGTGGACGTAGAAGAAATTTAGATTTATAATTTCAAGAAACTACTTTAAGGAGGTGCCGAGTTAATGAAACTTCATGAGTTACATCCGGCAGAGGGATCAAGACATGTACGTAATCGTGTAGGTCGTGGATCATCATCTGGAAATGGTAAAACATCAGGTCGTGGTCAAAAAGGTCAAAAATCACGTTCAGGTGGTAAAGTACGTCTAGGATTTGAAGGGGGTCAAACACCTTTATTCCGTCGTTTACCAAAACGTGGATTTACTAATATCAACCGTAAAGATTACGCTGTTGTTAATATTGATGTATTAAATCGTTTTGAAGATGGTGCAGAAGTTACACCAACTACTTTAATTGAAGCAGGGATTGTAAAAGATGCTAAAGCAGGAATCAAAGTTTTAGGTAATGGCGAATTATCTAAAAAATTATCTGTTAAAGCAGCTAAATTCTCTAAATCAGCTCAATCTGCAATTGAAGCAGCTGGTGGATCAATTGAGGTGATCTAATGTTTAAACTGTTGAAGGATTCGTTTAAGGTAAAAAATATCCGTAATAAGATATTTTTTACGCTATTCATTCTCTTCGCGTTTAGAGTAGGAGCCCATATTACTGTCCCAGGCGTTGATGCAAAAGCAGTGCTTGAATTAAATAATTTAGCTCTTGTAGCTATGTTTAATACAGTAAGTGGTAATGCAATGGAAAACTTTTCTATCTTTGCAATGGGAGTTTCCCCTTATATTACCGCATCAATCATTATCCAGTTATTGCAAATGGATATTGTTCCTAAATTTGTTGAGTGGTCAAAGCAAGGTGAAGTTGGTCGGCGTAAGCTGAACCAATGGACCCGGTATTTGACTCTAGTATTAGGTTTTTTCCAGTCTATTGCTATTACGGCTGGATTTAACTACTTTACTGGAGCAGGTTTAGTTAAATCTCCAACTGTTGGGACGTATGTCACAATTGGAGTCATTCTAACAGCTGGTACAATGTTTGTTACCTGGATGGGTGAACAAATATCTGAATACGGTATTGGTAATGGGGTCTCAATGATTATCTTCGCGGGTATCATTGCACGGTTCCCAAGCAACGTTAGAGAAATTTATGAGGCATTATTTGTAAATGTTGAGTCTGGACATTTAGCTCAGTCGATTGCTTTGTTTGTTGCATTAGTTATCGCGGTTTTAGTTGTGGTAACCTTAGTAACTTACGTTCAACAAGCTGAACGCAAAATCCCTATTCAATATACAAAACGCGTTGCAGGCGCACCGCAAAGTAGTTATTTACCATTAAAAGTGAATGCGGCTGGAGTTATTCCAGTAATCTTTGCTAGTTCGTTAATTGCAACACCGCAAGCCTTCTTGACACCTTTAGAACGTTCTTATAGCGGCGAAGGCTGGTATGAAGTGCTTACGCAAATTTTTAATTATACAACTATTCCAGGCGGGATAGTCTATACGATTCTGATTATTGCTTTTACATTCTTCTATGCCTTTGTTCAGGTTAATCCTGAGAAAGTTGCTGAGAACTTACAAAAGCAAGGAAGTTATATTCCAAGTGTACGACCTGGTAAAGAAACCGAAACCTTCATTTCTAAACTTCTTATGAAGTTAAGTACAGTTGGTTCAATTTTCTTAGGTTTAGTAGCAATTCTTCCTATTATTGCCGGCAATTTGTGGGATTTACCTCCTTCAATCGGTCTTGGTGGTACTAGTTTACTGATTGTTATCAGTGTGGCTCTTGATACAAACAAGCAGCTAGAAGGATTACTGTTAAAACGTCAGTACACTGGTTTTATCAGAGAGTAAGAGTGGTGTGTTGAGGTTTGTGCCTCAGCACTTTTCTCGAACTTAAGGAGGAAGACGTATGAATCTCATTTTAATGGGGTTGCCAGGAGCAGGAAAAGGAACACAAGCTGAAAGAATTATTGACACTTATGGAATTCCACATATTTCGACTGGAGATATGTTCCGTGATGCTATGAAGAACGAAACACCTTTAGGCGTAAAAGCAAAAGCTTTTATTGATAATGGTGAATTAGTTCCTGATGAAGTGACTAATGGGATTGTTAGAGATCGTTTAGCACAAGCTGATACGGAAAAAGGATTTTTATTAGACGGATTTCCACGTACACTGGCTCAAGCAGAAGAATTAGATAAAATTTTAGATGGATTAGGCAAAAAGATTGATGATGTACTAAATATTCATGTCGAAGAAGAAGTTCTAATTGAACGTTTAGCTGGTCGTTTTATCTGTCGTACTTGTGGCGCTACGTATCATAAAGTTTATAACCCACCAAAAGTGGATGGAACTTGTGATCGTTGTGGTGGACATGATTTTTACCAACGCGAAGATGATAAGCCAGAGACAGTTAAAAACCGTTTAGCTGTTAACATTAAAAATACTAAACCAATTTTAGATTACTACGAAAACCAAGGTGTGTTACACGCTATTGACGGTAATCGTGATATTCAAGATGTGTTTGTTGATATTAAACAACTTATCGATTCTAACAACTAAGTCATTCTAGTTATCTAACTATTGATGTGGAACTTAATTTTCTTGACTGGATGATTGGAACTATGTTAAAATCTTACAGTCAACTTTCTATATCTAATGACTTATGTTATAATAGTCGGGTTGGAAAGAAAAATTAGTTCTATTGTTCCGTTTGTCAGCATTATTGATGCAAAACAATGTAATAAGGAGGTACTAGTTGTGGCGAAAGAAGAAATGATCGAAATAGAAGGTACAGTCGTCGAAACTTTGCCGAATGCAATGTTTAAAGTTGAATTGGAAAATGGACATGTCATTTTGGCACATGTTTCAGGTAAAATTAGAATGCATTACATTCGTATTTTACCAGGAGACAAGGTGACTGTTGAGTTATCTCCATACGATTTAACTCGTGGCCGTATTACTTATCGCTTTAAATAATTGTACTCCGTAAAATCAAGGAGGTATAATCATGAAAGTAAGACCATCAGTAAAACCCATTTGTGAAAAATGTAAAGTAATTCGTCGTAAAGGTCGAGTTATGGTTATCTGTGAAAACCCAAAACATAAACAACGTCAAGGATAAAGGGAGGTGTAACGAATAATGGCTCGTATTGCAGGTGTAGATATTCCTCGTGATAAACGTGTAGTTATTTCGCTTACTTATATTTATGGTATCGGAAAACATACAGCACAAGACATTTTAGCTGAAGCTGGTGTATCAGAAGACATTCGTGTCCGTGATCTAACAAATGATCAAACTGATGCTATCCGTGCAGCAATTGATAAATTAAAAGTTGAAGGTGACTTACGTCGTGAAACGAACTTAAACATCAAACGCTTGATGGAAATTGGTTCATACAGAGGTATGCGTCATCGTCGTGGATTACCAACTCGTGGACAAAACACGAAAAATAATGCACGTACTAGAAAAGGCCCAGCTCGTTCAATCGCTGGTAAGAAAAAATAATCATTAGAGTGAAGGAGGTTTAAAGCTTCATGGTAGCAAAAAAAGTTACTCGTAAACGTCGAGTTAAAAAGAATATTGAATCAGGTGTGGCTCATATCCATTCTACATTCAATAATACAATTGTGATGCTAACAGATGTACATGGAAATGCTATTTCTTGGTCATCAGCTGGTGCATTAGGATTTAGAGGTAGTAAAAAAGCAACTCCATTTGCAGCTCAAATGGCAGCAGAAACTGCAGCTAAAGTAGCAATGGAACATGGCTTAAAAACTGTTGACGTAACTGTTAAGGGACCTGGTTCTGGTCGTGAGGCAGCAATTCGTTCATTACAAGCAACAGGATTAGAAGTGACAGCAATTCGTGACGTTACTCCAGTTCCTCACAATGGATGTCGCCCTCCAAAACGCCGTCGTGTTTAATGAGAGAGATTATTTCCTTTGTTAGGATACTTAGCGACATTGAGCAGGACACTTTTCGTTTTGAAAGGGGTATAGATAAGAATGATTGAATTTGAGAAACCAAGAATCACAAAGATTGATGAAGACCGAGATTATGGCAAGTTCGTCATCGAACCACTTGAAAGAGGCTATGGAACGACTTTAGGAAATTCCTTACGCCGTATTTTATTGTCATCTCTTCCAGGTGCTGCAATCACCAATCTACAGATAGATGGTGTCTTACACGAATTTTCAACTGTTCCAGGTGTACGTGAAGATGTGACTCAAATAATATTAAATATTAAAGGGTTAGCATTAAAACTTTACACAGAAGAAGTGAAAACTTTAGAAATCGATATTACTGGTCCGGCTGAAGTAACAGCGGGCGATATCATTACTGATAGTGATGTTGAAATTATGAATAAAGATTTATTTATTTGTAGTGTAGCTGAAGGCTCAACATTCCGTGCTAGTTTAACAGTTAAACCTGGTCGTGGATATGTTCAAGCTGACGAAAACAAATCGGAAGATATGCCAATTGGTGTATTACCGGTGGATTCTATCTACACTCCAGTAAATCGCGTGAACTACCAAGTAGAAAATACACGTGTAGGTCGTCGTGATGATTTTGACAAATTAACTTTAGATGTTTGGACTGACGGATCAATTGCTCCTCAAGAAGCTATTAGTTTAGCTGCTAAAATCTTGACTGAGCATTTAGATATCTTTGTTAATCTAACAGATGAAGCGAAAAATGCTGAAATCATGATCGAAAAAGAAGAAACACAAAAAGAAAAGATGTTGGAAACAACAATCGAGGAATTAGACTTATCTGTTCGTTCATACAACTGTCTAAAACGTGCTGGGATCAACACGTTACAGGAATTAACAAATAAATCTGAAGCCGAAATGATTAAGGTTCGTAACTTAGGCCGTAAATCACTAGAAGAAGTGAAAGCTAAACTAGCTGATTTAGGAATTGGCCTACGCCAAGAAGATTAATCATTATAATTACCTGATTAAAGGAGGAATACGACGTGAGTTATCGTAAATTAGGTCGCACAAGTAGCCAAAGAAAAGCTTTACTTCGTGATTTAACAACTGATTTAATTATCAACGAACGCATTGAAACAACTGAAGCTCGTGCTAAGGAAATTCGTTCGACAACAGAGAAAATGATTACTTTAGGTAAACGCGGAGATCTTCATGCTCGTCGTCAAGCAGCTACTTTTGTTCGTAATGAATTAACAGAAGCTCGCTTAGCGGAAGATGGAGAAACTATCGTCCAAGAGACAGCTTTACAAAAATTATTCAGTGACTTAGCACCTCGCTATGCTGACCGTCAAGGTGGATACACACGCATCCTTAAAAAAGGACAACGCCGTGGAGACGCTGCCCCAATGGTTATCATTGAATTAGTTTAATACATTTTGTTATGCATCACTTTATAGATGATTCTTTTAGAGTGTTATGATGTTGGAGATTATTCTCCGAGTCTAGCTCGGTGCTTACCCTCTGGTTGTTGAATCAGAGGGTAAGCTCTCATCATATAAAGTGCTTTTTTTATAGATTGAATAATAACGCTTTATTTGATAAAGTTATGTACATTGTCTCGACCAACCGAATACTAGACAGTAGAATGTTTCCTTGTATTTTTAATAATCGATTTATTAAAAATAGAATGAAGCTTTTTTTTAAAGAAAAAAATGATGGGAACGATGTCAATGACGAATCCTTTAATTACATTAGATAACATAACATTTAAATACTATACACAAGATGAAGAAAGCCGTGCAGCGTTAAATGATGTGTCGTTAAATATTTACCCAGGAGAATGGGTGGCACTCATTGGCCATAATGGTTCTGGTAAATCAACATTAGCTAAGACGATTAACGGGTTAATTCAGCCGACATCTGGCCGTATTCATGTCAAAGGTGAAGAAGTCTCAGAAAAAAATATCTGGGATATTCGTCGCATGATAGGGATGGTTTTTCAAAATCCTGATAATCAATTTGTTGGCTCAACAGTCGAAGATGATGTAGCCTTCGGTCTAGAAAACCAAGGAATCGTACGTGAAGATATGTTAACACGCGTGCACGATGCTTTAGAACGCGTACGTATGTCAGATTTTGCTGCAAAGGAACCTGCCCGCTTATCCGGTGGTCAAAAACAACGCGTGGCGATTGCTGGTGTGATTGCACTACGCCCCGATGTTATTATTTTGGATGAAGCAACATCTATGTTAGACCCTCAAGGGCGTGAAGAAGTTATTTCGACAATCCGCCAAATTAAAGAGGAATCGAACTTAACGGTTATTTCCATTACTCATGATATTGACGAGGCAGCTTATGCCAATCGTGTACTTGTCATGCGCCAAGGTGAGATTATTCAAGAAGGAACTCCTGCAGATATTTTCTCAGAAGGAGAGAAGCTAATTCAATTAGGCTTAGATATTCCCTTTCCTGAAAAACTGAAAGCATCACTCAAGCAACGAGGCCTAGACGTACCAAAAGATTATTTAACTGAAGAAGGGATGGTTGATTGGTTATGGACATCACGTTTGAACAAGTAGATTTTACTTACCAACCCAATAGTCCTTTCGAACAACGGGTCTTGTTTGATATTAATTTAGCAATTCCTAGTCAAACTTATACTGCAATTGTTGGTCATACCGGTAGTGGAAAATCAACACTCTTACAACATCTAAATGCCTTATTAAAACCAACAAAAGGGACTGTCACGTTAGGTGATCGTGTGATTACCCCGACAACTGATAATAAGAATTTAAAGCCGATTCGAAAAAAAGTAGGCATTGTCTTTCAATTCCCTGAGTCACAACTCTTTGAGGAAACAGTTGAACGTGATATTGCTTTTGGTCCAAAGAATTTTGGCGTATCTGAGGAAGAAAGTAAACGATTAGCTCGTGAAATGATTGAATTAGTTGGTTTAGATGCAACTTATTTAGAACGTTCACCGTTCGATTTATCTGGAGGACAAATGCGACGTGTCGCAATTGCTGGAGTACTTGCTATGGAACCAGAAGTGGTAATTTTAGATGAACCAACGGCTGGACTTGATCCTCAAGGACGTAAAGAAATCATGGAAATGTTTCACCGTCTGCATAAAGAAAAAGGTATCAGTATCATTCTTGTGACACATTTGATGGATGATGTCGCTGAATATGCGGACTTTATGGTTGTTTTAGAAAAAGGGAAGGTCCAAAAAAAAGGCCATCCTCGCGATATTTTTAGTGATATTAAGTGGCTTGAGACCAAGCAATTGGGTGTTCCAACCGCGACAGCTTTTGCTTTTGATCTAATGGAAAAAGGCTTTGAATTTAGCCAATTGCCGTTGACGGCTGAAGAATTAGCGGATGAATTAATGACTGATTTACAAGGAGGTCAGTCCTCATGATGAATAAATTAATCTTAGGTCGTTATATTCCAGGTGAGTCGTTTATTCATCGACTCGATCCGCGAGCTAAATTATTGATGAGCTTTTATTTTATTGGGATTATCTTTCTGTGTAATAATTTTCCATCATTTGGTGTAATGTTTATTTTCACACTAATCGCCATTTATGCATCAAAAATTAGTCTGAAATTCTTTATTAATGGTGTGAAACCATTAATCTGGTTAATCCTATTTACGGTCATCCTTCAAGTACTCTTTACTCAAGGTGGCGATGTTTACTTCCATTGGGGGTTTATTACGATTAGCCAATTTGGCCTAACTAATGGAGCCTATATCTTTTTACGATTTGTTTTAATTATTTTTATGTCAACATTACTAACACTAACGACTCCACCGTTGTCCTTAGCTGACGCGATTGAATACATCTTGCGTCCATTGAAGGCCGTAAAGTTTCCGGCACATGAAGTCTCATTGATGCTATCTATTGCACTACGTTTTGTGCCGACATTAATGGATGAGACAGAAAAAATCATGAACGCCCAACGTGCACGTGGTGTCGATTTTGGTGAAGGGAATTTAATGCAAAAAATGAAAGCTATTGTCCCACTGCTAATTCCACTCTTTGTGAGTAGTTTTAACCGAGCAGAAGATTTGGCAACAGCCATGGAAGCTCGTGGCTATCAAGGTGGCGATGTACGGACAAAGTACCGTGTTTTAGCTTGGAGTCGTCAAGATACCCTAGTCATCTTTATTTTTGCTTTATTGACTGTTGCACTTGTTTGGATTCGTTCATAACACAAAAATAATCAAACAGTTCCCTAATAGCACATTAGCTAATGGGAACTGTTTTTGTCCGGAAGAGGAGAGAAAGAGTGTCATGCCAAGATACAAAGCAACTATTCAATACGATGGAACTAACTATGCAGGGTTTCAACGTCAAACTAATGCACGAAGTATTCAAGAAACGATTGAGACGGTCCTAACTCGCCTAAATGGTGGTCAATCCGTTGTGATTCATCCATCGGGTCGTACGGACTCAGGTGTCCACGCATTAGGTCAGGTCATTCACTTTGATTTACCTCAAGCACGTGATACTGAAAAATTGCGATTTGCACTTGATACACAATGTCCAAGCGACATTAGCGTGAGCCAAGTTGAATCTGTCTCAGACACTTTCCATGCGAGATACCTCGCTACGGAGAAAACCTATCACTACTATGTAGATACCTCAGTCTATAGGAGCCCGTTTAAGAGACTTTATTCTGCACACTACACATTTACCTTAGACTTAGATAAAATGCGTCAGGCAGCTCAAGATATCGTTGGAACTCATGACTTTACGGTTTTTTGTGCCGTTGGGAGTCCAGTTGAAGACAAAACACGGACCGTTCATGAAGTAGTCATTGAAGAATTAAGCCCAACTGAGCTGCGTTTTGTCTTTCGAGGCAATGGCTTTCTTTATAAAATGGTGCGACTATTGATGGGAACACTACTCAGAATTGGTGCAGGAAAACTACCAATCGATACAATTCAAACAGCCTTAAAAACCCAGGATAAAAAAATAATAGGTCCCACGGCACATCCGGAGGGGTTGTTTCTGGTAGAGGTTCGTTATGATGAAGAAAAAAATGAAATTTAAGGGCAAAAAAGATTGACATATCAATGAAATACCGATAATATGGTAAATGGTATTGTTTGCCCCACGATGAGCCCCGGAATCTTATTGTGTATCGTCAAACAACAGAAGAAAATTGGAGGAAAAAAAACCATGCGTACAACATATATGGCCAAAGCTGGCGAAGTAGAGCGTAAATGGTATGTAGTAGATGCAACGGACATTTCTTTAGGTCGTTTATCTGCTGTCGTAGCATCTATCCTACGAGGAAAAAATAAACCAACATTCACACCACACGTAGACACTGGTGACTATGTGATTGTTATTAATGCAGACCAAGTAAAATTAACAGGACAAAAAGCAAGTGACAAAATGTATCACCGTCATAGCCAACACCCAGGTGGTTTGAAATCTGTATCTGCTGGTGAATTACGTGAAAAGAACTCACGTCGTTTAATCGAAACTTCTATCAAAGGTATGTTACCAAAAAATACTTTAGGTCGTAAACAAGGCTCTAAATTATTTGTTTATGGTGGAAGCGAACATAATCATCAAGCACAACAACCAGAAGTATTGGATATTACAAACCTAATTTAAGGAGGGAAACCCATTGGCTAAAGTACAATATTTAGGCACAGGCCGTCGTAAAACATCTGTAGCACGCGTACGCTTAGTACCAGGTACAGGTAAAGTAATCATTAACAAAAAAGACATTGAAGAATACATTCCACACGCTGATTTACGCGAAGTAATCATGCAACCATTAGTAGCAACAGAAACTAAAGGTGCTTATGACGTTTTAGTTAACGTTAACGGTGGTGGATATGCTGGACAATCTGGAGCAACTCGTCATGGTATCGCTCGTGCGTTACTACAAGTAGACCCAGACTTCCGTCCTGTATTAAAACGCGCTGGTTTATTAACTCGTGACGCTCGTATGGTTGAACGTAAAAAACCAGGTCTTAAAAAAGCTCGTAAAGCTAGTCAGTTCTCAAAACGTTAATCGTTGTTATATCAACGTTTCAAGACACTTTCCAAGTATTTGGAAGGTGTCTTTTTTTGTTGAGGTAATGAAAAAGGTAATGACGGACTTATTTTGTAGCTATAATCCAGTGTACGAAATGAATTTATCAACTGCATTTCGTTGTGCTTTCTCAGTTACATGAGAATATGTGTTTAGCGTTGTTTCGGCATTTTTATGACCTAGTCTATCTTGTGTTTCTTTAATGCTAGCCCCACCTTCTAAAAGTAAAGTAGCATGTGTATGTCGTAATCCGTGAATTGTTACATGTTTAAATTGATATTTCTTTTCTAATTTACGCATGATGTTATTTGAATAGTCAGCGTGCAGGGGTTGATTTATTTTTCCATCAGCATTTATATAAGTGAAAATTAACTGATCTTTTCTTTTAGTATTTATCCCAAATTGTAGTAGTTCTAAAGCCTGTTCTTTCTTCCATTTCTTTAACATTTCAATTGTTTGAGAATCAATAGGAAGAATTCGTTTTGATGTAATATTTTTAGTATCTTTTTGAACTCTGACTGTTTTTCTTTTGGAAGAGCTATCTTTATTTCTAACAGTTGCATAGCTTTTACCAATGTAGAGTAAATGTTCGTCAAAATCTATATCTGACCAACGTAGTGCAGAAAGTTCTCCTTTTCTAACTCCAGTAGTAATTAAGAGTTGGAAGATTAATATATGTTTTAAAGATTCTTCTTTATGAAGTATCTCTATAAAATATTTAAGTTCATCTAGTGAAAAGAAATTATCAGATTCTTTCTTTTCTTTTTTAGGTAATTTAACATTTAGCATAGGGTTTCTTTGTAAGAATTCAGCAAAAATAGCATGCTCAAAAATTTGAGAAGTATAGGATTTTAATTGCTTAATATTTGTATAGGTTTCTGCCCATTTATTGATAGCATTTTGACATTGTACAGGAGTAATTTTAGAAATACTTTTTTCTCCAAACACTGGCAGAATATGTAATCTAAAAATATCTTCTGTACGTTGATAAGTAGTTTCTTGAACACGATTTTTATAGGTTGGTAACCAATCTATAAAAATCGTATTAAAAATATCATCAGATAATTTTTGATAAGTTCCATCAGCAATCTCAAGTTTTTTTCTTGCTTCATGTAACTTTGCTTCTTTTTCAGTTTTAAAGCCTTTTTTTACATAATATTCTTGTTTTCCTTGTTCATCTTTACGAATGTATAAGCGAACTGCATAGCGCAGTCCGCTTTTTGTTTTGTATTTATTAATCGACATAACTAATCTCTCCAATCTAATAACTTGGCGAGTTGGCTGATTGAGGAATTAGTTTTCTTTGTATTTATCTAATAGATTTTGTTTCATTATTTCAAGTTGTTTATTGATTTCTTGGATACTAGATTCGATTTCTTCTTCAATGTTGTTATATTGTTTAATAGATTTAGAAGAGTCATTGTATTTATAAGATGGCTTAGGTAGGTCTCCTGTAAGCCAAGTTAGATGATCACAAATAATGTATATTGGTTTAAAATGTTTTTCATCTTTAACTTGAGTTCTTCTAAATACATCCAAGTAGAAAAATAGAAAATCTGCTTGAAAAAAGTCTTCTATCGTTTCAAGTGAAGCTTCTAAAAGTTTTTCTGTTTTTTCAAAAGTAATAGATGTATTCATATTTCTACGGTCACTATACATTGGATCCATGCCAAATATAATTTGTTTATAACTTTTTCCACTCAAGGTTGTTAGTTTTTCTATTTGTTCCCAGTTTGGTAAACTATTTTCTAATTCCCAGGATTCAACCACGCTTGAAGATACTGGTGGAGTAAATAATTTTCCAAAAAGCTCTAAATTATCTTCAGTAATTTTTTCTCTGATTTCTCTTATCTTTTCTCCATAACCAGCAAGTACTTTTCCATAAAGTAAAAAATCAACACTTACATTTCCAATATTTGCTAATTGTTCTAGTTTGTCCCGTTGTGGAAGATGAAATCCTTTTTCCCATGCGCGTATAACACTTTTGCTAGCAGGTGGTTCTAGTAACTTTCCAAACTCTTCTAAAGACATTTTTCTTTTCGAAGTTTTTGAAACCATAGATAATCTTATATTATGAATTCTCGAGCCTACAGCTTCATTATCTATAATAGGCATTGCTTTCACTCCTTCTATAATAAGTATTATAAAGCATCTACAAAACAAATTAAAGTATGTAAAATAGATGTTTTTTGGTATATTGTTAGCAATTTTAAATATTATTGTGCCATTTTTAATTGTATGTGATATATTATATTTATTGGATATAAGTGCAGTAATTAATATACTTATATTCAGTTAATTCTGAATTTGACAGAAAGGGGGGGCAAGATATGTTTACTATCGATAAGAATTTATCTGTAGAATTTAGAAAAAAGAGAGCTATTCTTTTTTTAACCAGAGAACACGTAAGTGAATTGCTAGAACTTTCACCGATAACTTTGAGAAAAATTGAAAAAGGAGAAGGCAAAATAAATTCTAAAACGTATCAAAAGGTAATGGAGTGGTTAATAACAGAAAATTAGCAAATTTTGGCGAGTTGGCTGATTGATGAATTAGAAAGGATAATAGAAATGAAAAACAATGAATTTACAATATCTATCAACGATGATAAAAACTTATTGTTACAGGTTTATGCTGAACAAATATTTAATTTAGTTGAAGGAAAGATTATAAATCAAAATGAGCAACAACCATTTTTAAAAGGAAAACAACTATGTGAGTTTCTAGGAATTTCTTGGGGAACTTTCTTAAAGTTGAAGAAACAGGGATTACCAACTATTGTTTTAAATACTGGAAGTAGTGGAATGGAATTATATTCGAAAGAATCAGTAATGAACTGGATTCTAGAACAAGAGGTAAGAGCATGATAAAAACACGAAAAAAAGATTTAGCTAATCATCTTGGCGGACGTAAGCTAAATCTCCTAAAGAATATACTAATAAAAGCATATCTTAATAATAGTATAACATATATTAGGAGTGTTCATTATGCCTTCTAATCGTTATAATCTTGAAGATTTTTGGGATGGAGAGAAATTTTATAGAGTACCAAAAGCTTTATTCAAAAACCCGATTTACAATGATATGAGTAATGAAGCTAAATTATACTATGCTATTTTTAGAGATCGTTTTGAATTAAGTTTAAAAAATAAATGGGTAGATAAAGATGGAAATATCTATTTTTATTTCTCTATTGAAACAATGAAAAAACTTTTTAATCGTAGTCATACTTATGTAATTAAAATAAAAAAAGAATTAAAAAAGTTTAACTTAATTGAGGAAGTAAGACAGGGTTTGAAAGAGCCAAATAGAATTTATCTGTTAAAGGTAAATGAAGTACCTGAAAATCTTGATAATGCTTTAATTCCATTCCATGGAATTCCACAGAATGGAATTCTAGATAGCCATAAAATGGAATCTAATGATACTGAGTATAGTGATACTGAGAAAATAATTAAAGATACAATTAAAGATACACAGAACGGTTTAGAGGATTCATTTCAAGAGTCATTTTTATCTTTTTATGATAGACAATTTTTAACAGAAAAAACGATACAACTACTTTTAAACTTTGGCGACACAATGATAACTAAAAAATTTTTAGATATTATATTTCAATCTAAGAAAAAAGTCGAGAATTACCAAAACAAAGAAAATAGAAGTGATACTGGTGTAGAATATCGTATTTACGGTGATATATGGTCTGAGCAGATAGAAAATCAAGTGAAAAAATTCTTATTTAAAATGAAAGAATATCAAACTAGGGATAAACCAATCGAAAAACTAGAAGGTTATTGGTTTAAAACCATGCAGAATTTTTGGGAAGCAGTTTTATTGATGGAAAAGCGTTATGGAGTAACATATTTAATTGAACAACAGCGACAAGACCTTTTAGAACTCGATACAGAGCTTATGGAATATTATAAGGGATTGATTATGAGCGGGGATAAAAATGCAAGAGAAGCACTTTTTAAAGCTGTTTATGGAGAATTAGAAGAATGAAGAATAAATATAATGAGCTTAGACTGCGTTCATTTGATAATAGGTTGTTAGATTATGTAGATGAATTAGTTAGAATTAAGAATTCAGGTAGAAAGCATAGTTTTTATAATCGAAAAGACATCATTGAAGAAATAATAAATAGAGATATTGAAACGAAGACAAGTCCATTTAACGAAAATACAAGATTAGAAATAGAAAAAGATTATCAGAAAATGGCAAAAAAAATAGATAGGCTTCAGGAAACAATAGATGATCTCTTAGAACAAAATACTGTACTTTTAGCAATCGAATTAAAGGAGCGTGGATTGTTAAGTGAGTAAAGAAAAATTTGTTAGTTCAAAACTTAAAGCAGATACTTACACAAGATTATTAGCTATTTCAAAAAAAGAAGAGAAAAGTACTTCTGAGTTAATAGATGAAATGATAGACAATCGTTTGTCAAAAGAACTACAAAATGATTTTAGTGAAGATGTTGAAAAACAAATTTATAAATTAAGAAAAAATATTTTAGAAGATATTGAAATTAACAGATCACTATATAAAATTCTGAAAGGATTTTAGGCATGAAAAGAAGAACAGTTGCATTTGTTAGTACTGATTATTCAGATGAAGAGTTTAATATTTTGATGAAACAAATTAAATTAAAGGCAAAATCTAAGGGCATATCAGCAACTAATTATATGTTAAAAGCCTTAAAGGATAGTTTAGAAGTTGAGGATAAAGAAGAAAAAAATAATCTGAAGTTAGAGTTAACAGATATCATGTATAAATTAAATTATATTATTGCGATGCATCATATTGCAGGGTTATCTACTCGTAGTTTAAATATTAATGAAAGAGTAGATAGTTATGAAATTTTTGAAGAATCTTATAATAAACTAAGTGGGATTAAATTTGCTAAATCATATGCTGAGAAAGTAACTCAAAGAGAGCAAAATTCAATTTTAGAAGAGCAATCTAAAAAGAGAGTGGGTACATTCTATGAAAAGAAAAAGGAAGTTACTCCACTTTCAGAATCAAGGTATGATTATAAAAAACTTTTAAGAGAATTAAATAGTTGAAGATCTATACAGATAAATGAGATAATGAAAAAAAGACTCCCAACATAGAATTTTGAGTTTATAAATTTAAAGTTAAAATTAGTATTTAATAAAGTGATTACACTTATTAGTTGAGTTAGAATTTGGAGGCGAAATGATGAAGAATAGAAAATTTAATATTTCAAATCGAGATATAAAAATTCAAAATTCAGTAAAATCTTCTGCTACTGATTTGTCTGTTGAAGTTGTGGAAGAACTTACTATCGAAAAAGTGTTTGAGGATTATAAAGGTGAACCTTTTCAAAGTAAATTAATTGAGTTTGAGCCAGTTGGTAATGAAAAATGGTAAGTAAAATTAATTAAAAAGAACAAGAGGATTTTTTTCATAATGAAGAGAGTCCTTTCGTTCTTTTTTTGTATTCTTAGGTAACATCCATCATAGTATATTTTTTCTTTTTAACCGGGAAGAATAATTAATCAATTCTATATTTCTTAGTTTTTTAGTACTATGAGTGAATTTTTTCGTGTTATTTATTATGAAATACCTAGATGCATTTAATCAGTAGTTCAAAGAGCATAAGAGAGATTGTCCACAATCTCTTAACACAAAGTCGTCTGTAGGCTGTGCCTACAGTGTTTTAAAGAGATTAAAATCATTCTGAAAAAAATAGTGATATAACACTTTTGTAACATCAATTTAGAGTGTAAAAAGTAATTATCTACCTTTTTGTTACACTTTTTTAGAGAAGTTATCTTTCTGTTACTTACTAAAAAAGAGATGTTACTAATTTGGTACTATCTTTTTGTAAACTATTTTGTAGTTATGCTGGGAGATATGCTCCTAAATATTAAAATACTGATATACTTTTAATAAACAGAAAGAGTGGAGGTTTTAGAAGGTGAGAAAGATGACAAGTGATGAATTAGATGAGTTATGGTTGTTAAGTGAAGTTCCGAAGTTTATTGAAAAATGTGACATAAAAAATATTAATCAAAATGAGTGGGATAAACGAGGAGAAGCAGCTAAAGAACAAGAGCAACATTTTAAGAAGATAGATGAAATATTTAAAGAAAAATTTGAAAATTTTATACAAAAAGATAAAAAAATAATCAGAAAATTTATTAACGATATGAGTTTTACAAATCACTCTCCTTTAAACATTAATAGATTTCTTATTGAAGAATATACGATAGGCTATCATCTTAAGATCACCTTTTTAGAGATATTGGAATGGTATAGAACAGAAGAAGGAGGAAAAGTTTTTTCTGCTTTGAATGTAGCTAATAATAATATTAAAACTAAGATTATAGAAGTGGATATGAAAAGGATAATTGCTACTAATAAAAATTTAAATGAGTATATAGAAGAAGTAATAAATAGTATGATAAATATGATAGGAATAGAATATGAATCTGCTGAATATATTTATGTTGTTCATAGGAATGATGGAATGGTAGTAGTTGTTGGTAAGTCATCATTTATTAAAAACGGAGACAAGATAGAGGAAGGTGGAGACCTATTTAGAGAGTTGAATACGAGTCGATTAGTAGGAACGGAAAAAATTATTTTAAGGACACTTTATGGAAATGACATAGATAGTATTTTAGCAAATTATTATAAGACAGCGTGGGTGATACCGATATCACCTGAACTATCAGAAGATGCTGCTCATTTTGAAAAAGATTTAGGAAATTATCTATTAGAAAAAGGTATACCTATACTAAATTGTTGTTCTCATAAGTGAGCAATAATAAAAGAACAACAGAAAATTTTCAATAATTTCTGTTGCTCTTTTTATTTATTTTAAGGAAGTTATTTTTTTATTAATGTCTTCTTCCCACCAATTTTTTACATCAGTATCAGAATTATATGCCTCTTCAAATAAATTGTATAATCTAGAATATGTAACTTTATTTTCCAGTATATAGTTTAGATTATTTATATCCAATGGAATAATTTTACTTCCTTCAGTCCATTCTTTGTTGTAATAGTAAGGCGTGATTTTTTGTTGTCTAAAGTGGACAATTGTATTAGTGTCAAGTTTATGTGTTAAGAACACACAATATGTATCAGTATTTTTATTTTTAATTTTGTATTCTCCAAGATGCCTACTTACAGGTTCCATTTCGGCACGCCTTTGGTTGCTGTCTTTAGTTAATGTAACTTCAATCATTAAATTATGATCTTTTATATCATCGAAATCTTCATATTTTATTAATAAATCAGCCTGTCCACCAGATGCGTGAGAAATAGGAAGATTATCTGCGTTCAACTCTAAGTTAAGTGATTCTAATGGCCGTATATTTTTTTCAGAAATATAGTACCAAGAAATTGCAGTGAGGTATTCAAATATTGTTGGGGTATCAGCATCTTTAATTTTACATAAACGTCTAATTTGATCAGCAGTATTTTTAGCTATAACTGTACTACTAGTGGAGTATTGATCTACTATTTTTTTAAATATTTTTACTAAATGAATTTCATCAAAGTTTGTTTCAATAAATTGTTCAAAAATATCATTTTGATAATTTATTAAAATGTCATTGATGTTTGTTTTGTTAACATCTGTTTGAAACTCTTCAGATAGACCAGCGTAAACTTTATCTAAATCAAGTTCAAGACTACTGTTATATAACTCTTCAAATAATTGAAACTCTTCAATGTCACTATTTAGTTTGTCATTTAAAATTTGCTTTATATTTTTTTTATTTAAAAGTAAAACGATTTTTAAAAATGGAGTAACTGTAATTTGATTTTGTTCAAATTTGATAACTCCAGTCATTGAAAACATTCTTTTATTGAGATCAAAATAATCAATTTCCAGTAAAGCTTTAGCTTTGATTAGATGAAAATTAGAAAAGAACCATTCTCTAAAATTTTTATCTGATCTTGATTTTATGTCAGGAATAAATGTATTTAAAAAATATGCATTTTTTTCTTTTGTTGTTGTAACATCTGAAAAAATTATTTTTTTCCATTTTTTTAGATTATCTGAACTATTTAATAATCGATTCATTACATCAAAGTTAGGTGACTGATTGTTTTTTTTAATTCCTAACAGTAATATATACAACTCTTTTAGTGGTTGGTTGTATGAATTACCTTTCCTATTTAAAAATATTTTATCTAGGTCTTTTATTTTAATTCGATTTTGAATAACAAAATCATTGTGTGCTTTTTTTAATTTATTATTTATCATCAATTTATTAAATATATATGAATCTTTATAAGCTGTTTTTTCTAATTCTGTTTCTAGACTTCTGTAATGGATAATAGTTTGTATTACATTCTCTATTTCTTCTAAATCTGAATCAGGTGCTAAAGTCATAACGAATGTGGTAAATTCATCAATGTTTACTCTATTGTCAACATTTATCAATATATACATACAAAATAGAAATTCCCTCTTTTTAAAAAGTTGTAAAAAGTAAAAATAAGAAAAAGGAGATAGATTAAAAACGTTTGTCATATCACGAGAATTGTTTGTAATATCTAATAAGACTGTTCCTGAATTAGTAACCTGTCTATCCATTGTACATAAACCAATTTGTTGCAATGAGGAAGTTATTGCACGGGCATCTTTATCTGTATACTTAGTGTGGTTGTTAATAATATTAAATTTTGTTAATTCAGACATAAATGTTGAATACAAAGTAGGCCATTTAGCTTTTGGTTTTAATTCTCTAGTATTGTTTAATGCTTGTAAAGCCAATTCCAATTTTGTTGATAGATTACTTTGTCGGAAGGTTGTCGTACCAATTGACCAAGCATATCTATTAGTAATTTTTTTCTTCATTTATTAACCTCCTTTTTAATAATTTAAATATATAATTTAATATTAACATAAAAAAAGTATAGTATTAAAAACGTTGAATATACATTATTTTTGTGCTATATTTACTTGTAAAGTAATCAAGATGCTTAGATGCATTTAGGGGAGATTTGAGTGCCGAAAACAACAAAACAGATAGAGGTAGAGTATGGGGTAAGTAGACAGACTCTACATAATTGGATAAATGAAGGTTTATTATTAAAACCTCAAAAAGATTTTAGAAATTGGTTCATTTGGAATACGGAAAATGAAAAGAATTTGGAAGAAATAATTAAACGTAAATCGAGTAAAAATAATATACCAAAGAATCAAGAAGTAAAATTAAAAATATCCAACAGAAGATACTTGGGATCAAAACAAAAACTACTTTATTTTATTGAGGAAGTAGTAGAGAACAATACTAAGGATATTGAGGTGGTTGCAGACGTATTTGGAGGTACAGGAATAGTATCAGAATTATTTAGAGCTAAAGGGAAAAGGATAATAGTAAATGACATTTTACATTCAAACTATATTTCCTACAATACTTGGTTTGGTAATCAAGACATAAATATGAAAAAAATAGAGAAAAAAATAGAATTTTTAAATAGCTTAAACCCAACAGAAGAAAACTATGTATCAGAAAATTTTGGCGATAAATATTTTTCAATGAAAAATGCTAGAAAAATAGGAGCAATCAGGGAAGAAATAGAAACATTTGAATTGAATAAAAGAGAAAAAGATTTTTTATTAACTTCACTTCTTTATGCAATGGATAAAGTTGCAAATACTGTTGGACATTATGATGCGTATAGAAAAAATATGGATAGTTTACAACCAATAAAATTATTAGTTCCTGAATTTAATATGAACTTCAATAATGAGGTATATTGTGAAGATGCTAATGAGTTAGTAAAAAAAATTAAGGCTGATTTAGTTTATATAGATACACCATATAATTCGAGACAGTACGGTGATGCATATCACTTGTTGGAAAATATTATGGACTGGCAGAAACCAAGTGTTGTTGGAGTTGCAAAAAAATGGTAGACAGATCACATATAAAGTCCGATTATTCTTTAAGGAAAGCACCTGAAGCATTTGATGATTTAATTAGTAATATCGACTCTAAATATATTCTGGTGTCGTATAATAACATGGCTAAAAAAGGTAATGCGCGTTCAAATGCAAAAATTTCTAATGAGGATATTTTAAAAACACTAAGAAAAAGAGGTAATGTTCAAGTGTTTGAAACGGACTTTCAGTATTTTACTACTGGGAAGACTAACCTCGAAAATCATAAAGAATTATTGTATCTATGTGAAATAAAAGGAGAAATAGAAATAAAGAAAACTGAATTTGTAAAGTCTCCAATAAATTATACAGGAGGGAAACATAAGTTATTACCTCAGATTATGCCTTTATTTCCAGCTAACATAAATACTTTTTATGATGTATTTGGTGGAGGAGCTAATGTAGGAATCAACGTAAACCAAGCGAATGCAATTATAATTAATGATATAGAGAATCATTTGATTGATTTATTTCAATATATTCAAGTTACTAAGTACCCATTATTACTGGAAGAAATAAATAGAGTAATTGATCAATACAATTTGTCTAACACTAAAAAATATGGATATGAGTATTATAAAGTTAATTCTTCAATTGGGTTAAAAAATATAAATAAAAACAACTATGAAATGTTAAGAAGAGATTTCAATGAAGGGAAGATAGATAGTGATTCAAGAGCACTTGTTTTCTATGTCTTATTAGTATATGGTTTTAATAATCAAATAAGATTTAATGGATCAGGATATTTTAATATGCCAACAGGTAAAAGAGATTTCAATAAAAACATGGAGAGTAAGCTCAAACAATTTAAAAATACATTAGATAGAATGAATATTAAATTCACAAATAAAGATTTTAGAAAAGTTCTATCAACTGTAACCAATGTAGATGATTTTGTATACTTAGATCCTCCATATCTGATATCAACAGCAAGTTACAATGAAAATAATGGTTGGAGTTATAAAGATGAGAAAGACCTGTTAGTTGCATTAGATGGATTAAATGATAGAGGTATTCGTTTTGCACTATCTAATGTAGTAGAGCATAAAGGTATAACTAACGATTTACTAATTGAGTGGTCAAAAAAATACAATGTGCATATACTTAATCATAATTATAATAATTCTAACTATCAATCTAAAGCTAAGAAAAATATAACTACAGAAGTGTTAATAACTAATTATTAAAATATAAAATTAAACCTTAGATTAATTCTAAGGTTTTTTATATTTCTCGCAATTATTGTCTATTAAATGTTAACTTGATACAATGGTGTAAATGTCATTTAGGAGGAATAGAATGATTTTTACAACAGATAGAGTTCAATTTAAAGATGAAAAATTCATAGTTTTTGAATTTTATGATATTGAAAAAGATGAAGAGTATAAAAGCTATATAAAAATGAAAATGGAGTATTTAAAAAATGTAGAACTATTTGATGTTTGCTATTTTATTGCCCATAAAAATAAATTTAAAAAATTTAGGGTAATAAAATACGATAATTTAACCAAAGAAAAGCAAGATACAAAAATGAATTTTAATGAATTTAAGAAATGGTTTTGTGAAATTAATGGAAGTAGTTCTCGTTCAAAACCTTTGACATCAGAAGGAGATAAATATGTTCAAAATATATTAAATAGAGTCAATGGCGAGTTTGATTTCAGAAATGATGATAATGGAATAGAGTTAACGAAAAAAACGTTATCAGGAAATGTTACGACTGGATTTGACTTTGATTTATTTGAAACAGAATCTAAAAGTATTATTGAATTTCTAAAAAGAGATTCTGAATATCTAGATAATAAAAAAGCTCATCCAGCACGTTATCCTTGGAATTATCAGAAATTTACTTCTTTGTGGAACGCTAGAAATAGAATTGATGGAGAGCTGTTTCTGGTAAATTATAGTAATGATGGAACAGATAAAGATAAGGAAATATCAGTAATAAAAGTAATAGATTATTCAACAGAAGATAAGAAAATAGTTTCAGATATAGGATATTTATTAAATGGCTTTGATGACTTAGTAAAATGGTTGAAATTATTAGAAAATAGTTCTGAAGAGGCTAAAGAGTATTTAGAAGAAAAGCCTAGACAAGTGAGAAATGAAAATTGGTGGGAAAATGTGTATAGCGATTTTGATAGTAATCGACACATGATTGGTGAGGAATATGAAGAGTACATATAAAGGAGAATGGAAATGAGGGTATCTGATAAATATCAAGTTTTTAATTTAATGAACACTAATGGGCGACGGAGCGATGTCATCAATGCATATACTATATATATGGAGATACTAAACGAGTTATATGAAGAATCAGGAGAATTAGATTTTGAAAGATACCCATATAGTTTGAAACAATTTGAATTTTATAAAAGGGCTATAGAGAGATCGCCAGAAGTGTTTAAACAACATCCTAAATTTGATAATTTTATAAAAGAGTTAAATAATAATGAAGAATTAGCTAGAGCATTTCAAGAAAGGGATATTGAAAAAATAGAAAATTTACCAAAAGGCGAATCACTGCTTAAAGTTTTGGATAATGGTATTGAAGACAGAGCTCGTCATTATACAAGCAACTTAGTAAAATTGGGTTTTGTTGATCAAAAGAGAGTGATTACACCAGTTGGTAAAACCTTTGTTGAAAATAGAAAGGTAACGAGAAGTGAGTTTGAAAATTTATTACCTATCGATGATACTAACTTAATTTTTTTAAGACAATTACTAAAACTAAGAGTTTATACTTCTGAAAAGACATTCTTTTACAATCCAATGTTGTTGTGTATATATATTTTACTCGAAGTGCCAAGAGTTAGCGAGAGTGATTTGAGAGGATTAGTTCAAATGATCAATCCATATATACCTGTGGATGTTGAAAAATTTATTACTGATTTTGAACAAACCTCTATGGAAGAAATTGAGTCTAGATATATTGATTTTAGTGAAGACGGAGAGTATAAAAATGTTAAGAATCAAATAGTTCCTATGGAAAAAACATATTTTGAAAAAATATTTAAAAATCGAAAATCAGGTAAGGTACCTGAGTATTATGACTTTTATGAATCGTTAGTTATATTCTTAGAAGATATGTCTTCCGAAAATTTAGATGATTTATATAAGGTATTCTATAGCGCTAAAGAAAAAATAAATAAAGCGTTTGGGTATGGAAAAGATGTATTAAATTTCTCAAACTATAAAAATTTGAATAAATTTATTGATGATAATAATGACTCTGTTTATTTTCAATCAAAAAATATTAATACTACTATTTATTCAGAGTTCAATGGTTCTAAAAGGCATGACACAATACAAGAGTATGGAGATACATTTACTCGGATAATTAAAGCTACAGGCATTGTAAGTTTTAAAAATGGAATAGCTCAATTAAAATATAAGGGATTGTGGGAAGCATTTTTTAAAGAAGTTGCACTTGAAGAAAATATTTTTATGAAAAGTAGTGTAGAAGAATATACAACCTATGAAGAAAATTTGTTATCTGATTTTTTCAAAAACATAAGTGTTGATGCTATCTTTGATATAACAAAGAATAATCAAGAAATAACAATACAAAATACAGTTGAAAAATTAGGTGTTTCTAGTAAAAAAGAAGTTAAAGAAAAACTTGTTAATATGGTGAATGATGAGTTTGAAAAATTTATTAAAGAAAAATATCCAAAAGAAAAAGTAATTGAAATTCTTTCCATGTTTTCAGATAGAACAAATGATAAGAAAATCAAAGAAGAGACAGAATCGTCGGCGTCGGTACCTACAATATTTGAATATATCACAGGAATAGCTTGGTATTATATAAGTGATCGAAAATATGATTTGTTTTCAAGTTTTAAGTTATCAATGAATGCTGATTTTATTCCTGAAACACATGCAGGTGGTGGTGATGGGGATATAATAGCAGTATATGAGGATGAAATTGTAATGTTAGAAGTAACTTTAATGAATAAGCAAGCACAAAAAAGAGGTGAATGGGAGCCAGTACTAAGACATGCCACTAATCTAACTATAGATGAATCACCAAAGCAAGTAACTACAATATTTGTAGCAGATGAACTTGATGCGAATACTATCAATATATGGAGAGCTGTTGCAACAGTACCTTTGATTTCATCTAGAGAAGTAGAAAATGAAGGAAAGTTTGCTGAAAATGTAAAGATAATGCCAATTAAAAATTTAGAGCTAGTTAATATTTTAGAGAACAATGTTAATGCAACAAGCATTATTAAAGAAATAGGTGATTCATTTGATAAGCTTGAAATGAATTTTGACCTTGGGTGGCGAGAGAATATTATGAGTCAATTGAGTTAGATAGCTTACTATTTTCTTAGACTTGGACGAAAAGGTAGACCTTGATCTCGAAGGCTTTGTTTTAAAAATATTGTAATAGCGGTAGTCATATCTAACTCTAAGTTGTTAAAAAGCTTTTCTACGTCTTGTTTTAATTTTTGATCGACTTCAACACAAATATAACTATTTTTATTTGAATTTGTCATAAGATACCTCGTTTATAATTAGATTATATTTAAGTATACTATAAAATTAATAGTAGTTAAAAATAGATGTTTTAAATATAGTATTGCTCAATCAGCCAACTCGCCAAGTTAAGGTAATGATTCGTGGTAATGAAGTTATATAAGTGTGTGTAATTCAATATAACTTTATTTTTGAAATTCACTAATTAAAGCTTGATATGTAACTATATTTATTTATGCGAAAATCTCTTTTGTTTAACCAGGTCTTAAAAAAGCTCGTAAAGCATCTCAATTTTCAAAACGTTAATCCTTATTATATCAAGGATTTCAAGACATCATCTATTTGGATGGTGTCTTTTTTTAGCTAAATTTCTTAAAAAATGGGTCTATTTTACAGACCCTTTTCTATATAAACTGTTTTCGAGACTTGGAAAAATCTGTTATTTTTAAATTTTATTTAATTCTAATGTTTACTATGTTTTTAGCAGTGTTAGGTAATGTGTCTGCATAAATTTGTTATACAATAATGGATTTTGGTTTTGGGACGTAAAACCATGGTATTTTATGTGTCTTACGTTGATTTAGCATGTATAGTAAGTCTTTAATAGGTGAACGGAGAATTTATTTTTGTTGAACTAAAAAAGAAACTAATTCGTATGAACTAGCTTCTTAGTTATCTAAATATAAAGCAAGTTTATTTGCTGTTTCTCGTTTTGCATGAGTTGTAACATGAGTGTAGATTTTTAAGGTTATATCACTATTAGCATGTCCTAATCTGTCTTGGACTTCTTTCAATGTTGCTCCTGCCTCGAATAACAATGAACAATGAGTATGCCGAAACCCATGAATTGTAATTTCTCTTATTTCTTTATTTTCTTTAACAACAGTTTTCATACATCTATTAAGGTAATCTGGGTCAAAAGGTTGGTCTTTTTCATTCTTCAGTGGGATATCTCTTGTAAATACTAAATGATTGTCCCTAACATTAATATAGCGTGACTGTTGTTTTTCTTTCCAAGTCATTAAAATATTATAAGTGGAAGGGTCGATGCTTATTACTCTATTGCTATTTTCATTTTTAGTGTCTGATACGTAAGCAATGCGTTTAATCATCGTCATTGATTTATTTACGATAATACTGTCAGCTCGTATATCAGACCATCTTAAAGCCATCAGTTCGCCTTTTCTCATTCCCGTAAAAGCCAATAATCGAAAAGCTGTAAACCACATATAATCATAATTTTGTTCTAATGTATCCAAAAATTTATTCAATTCATTCTTATCATAGTAATTTTCGGTATTATCACTTGTTAATTCGACAGTATTAACAATATTCATTCGAGATTTATTTATCTTTGGCATTGTACATAATCGCATAGGATTTTTTTGAATTAAATCTTTTTTTATTGCTAAATCAAGAATTTGTTGGGTGTAACCCTTTAAAGCTTTATATTTATAATACTCCTTTGCCCACTTATTGAGTATTTGCTGACAATATTCAGTAGTTATCTCATCAACATATTTTTTGCCAAAAAACGGCAATATTTTTAATCGAAATAAGTCAATTGTTCTATTGTATGTAACCAATCGGACAGAATCTTTATAATCGATTATCCATTCGTTATACATATCTTGGAATGAAATTTGAATGTATTTTTGTTCAGATTCTATTTTCCCTTCGATTTCTGCTAATTTTTCTAATGCTTGTTTTTTTGTTGAAAATCCAGACTTTTTAATATATTTTTGTTTTCCATTATAATCTAAGCCAAGGAAAATTCTGAATTTATAAGCAGTTTCTCCATTTTTCTTGATATATTTGTCTACTCTAGCCAATATAATCGCTCCAATTCTTCAGAAGTGTGCAGCGATTATACCTCGTTTCAGGAAGGATATCTAGAATGCTCTACAAATTTGCCCTCCTTTATTAATGATGCTATAAAGGTCCTTGTAATGGATACTTTTTACATTTCTATCCATCATAAACCCTATTCTATCAATACCTAAGATTGTCATTTAGTAAAGATGGATAGATTTATATTATGAAAGATAGAAAGTATCCATAAATTATTTATTATGGAGGGAGGAAAATGACACAAAAAATGATTAATGTAAAACCGATTAAGGATAAAGAAGTCTTGAACCAGTTTGCTTCAGAATTACTAAAAAATAAACATGGACAAAGAGATTACACAATATTTGTTTTTGGTATTTTTACAGGATTAAGAATATCAGATATATTGAATCTGAAAGTTGATGATGTGAAAGGGAAATTAAAAACTGATATTGTAGAGAAAAAAACAGGAAAAAAGAGAACACTTAATTTAATGCAATTGACCAATCAAATCATTAAATACCTAAACGAGGAACACGATGAAGAAAGCGAGTGGCTGTTCCCTAGTCCAAGAGATTCAAAAAAGCCTTTAGCTACCCATCAATATTATAAAATCATGCAAAAGACTGCTGAATCGCTCGATTTAGATTACATTGGGACGCATAGCTTGCGAAAAACATTTGGCTATACTTATTATAAGAAAACGAAAGATTTATCAAGCTTAATGAAGATTTTAAACCATAGTTCCCAAAGCGTGACTCTGCGGTATATCGGAATCGAAGAAGAGGAACTTCAATCTAGCCTAGATAATTTTAATCCGTTTCAATAATATCTAGAAGAACTATAAAAGTATCTAGGTAGTGATAATTTTATAGTAGGGTCATATTTATTAAGTCTGACTACTTGTAGTCAATAAAATTCTATGATACTATATAAGTAGTTAATAGAGGTTACAGAGCCTATCAAAACTGTTTTAATAGAGGTTACAAATCCTACCAAAATTGTTTTAATAGAGGTTACAGAGCCTACCAAAACTGTTTTAATAGTTAGACCTACATTTTGTAGGTCTATTTTTATAGGGAGATAAGAGTATGTTGGAATGGATAAAAGTTGATAAAAACTATTTAGATTTCTTGAGAGTAAAAGAACCGAGAATTCCAAATTCTGAATATTATGATGCAAGAGGGAGAAAACTACTAAAACCATTTTTTTCTCCATTATTTGAAATGAATGACTTAGTATATGTTACCCAAGTATCTCATCCACAACAAAGACATTTAAGATTGCGTAATAGTGCTGATTTTATAAAGGTTTTTAAACCAGACAATGAAAAAACTGGTGGTATAGGAGACTTCTATGCTGTTGTTAATTTAAATTATATGTTTCCAGTTCCTAAAGAACTAATTGAAAAGATAGATAATTCTAAAATGGATACGTATAGAGATTTTGATAGTGAGATTGAAAAATCTAGATATATAGATTTATTAAATAAGCAAATAGAAAAAATTAGAGAATTAAGAATTGAAGAAATGGCAATAAAATTATATAAGCGGAAATACCAATTTCCTGAAGATAGAGTATCTACTAGATGCCTTGATTATAAAGATTTAGAAATAATAGCAAAGAATTATTCGGAAAATAATAGTGTTGAAAATTAAGAAGCACAATCAACTAAGACTGTGCTTATTTTTTTGCTTTCTTTTTAGCTATTGTATTATATTGTTTTCTATTTTCACTGCTTTTTGTATAGAGTGCTTCTAATGCCTTATATTTTTCTTTGTCATTTGAAAAAGTCAGTTGTTTAGAAGATTTAAAATAATTAGCTAAATAATAAATAAATTCAAATAGGCTATCAACTTTATATAAAATCCATTGGCGTTGTTCATTTTTACTATAGAAAAAATGAATAGGTTACACTTAGTTGAACAAAAAAGATAAGGTGTCTATACTTAATAAAAAACAGATTAGGAGCTTATCTCATGACAACTAACAGAAAACCGAGACGGACCTTTAAAGAATCATTTAAGAAACAAATGGTGGAACTCCATAAATCAGGAAAACCTAGAAAAGATATTTTAAGAGAATATGATCTAACGCCATCAACTTTTGACAAATGGGTCAAACAGTACAATCAGTCAGGATCATTCAAAGAGAAAGATAATTTGACGCCAGAAGAAAAAGAGTTGCGTGAATTACGTAAACTAAATAAAGAATTGATGATGGAGAATGATATTTTAAAGCAAGCAGCGCTGATATTCGGACGAAAGTAGAAGTTGTTAGAAAAAATAAAAAGAAGTACAGTGTATCAGCGATGTGTCGAAAATTAGAAATTTCTCGTGGGGCTTATTACTATGAAGTTAAAAGAAAAAAATCAGAAGCTATTGTTGAAAAAGCAGTCATTGAGTCCTTCGCAAATAGCCGTAACTCCTACGGAGCAAGAAGAATTAAAGATGATTTAAACGATCAAGAATTAATTGTTTCAAGAAGAAGGATACGACGAATCATGAATAAGTTCAATTTCATTTCAAGCTACACAACACTGAAATTTAAGCCACAGGCAACGAGTAAAAATGAACAGAAAATCGCTAATGTTTTATCACGTCAATTTGATAGAATGCAACCTATGGAAGCTTTAGTGACAGATTTAACCTATGTTAAAGTAGGTCAAAAGTGGCATTATGTCTGCTTTATTCTTGATTTATTCAATCGAGAAATAGTTGGCTATTCTAGTGGTCCTAACAAATCTGTGGACCTTGTGTTACAGGCAATCGGAACGATTGAACAGCCATTAGATGATGTTGAAATTTTTCATACAGACCGAGGAAAAGAATTTGATAATCAAAGTATTGATGAATTATTAGCTGCGTTTCAGATACAGCGTTCTTTATCACGCCCTGGTTGTCCCTATGATAACGCCGTGGCAGAAGCAACTTATCGAGCATTTAAGATTGAGTTTATTTATCAACAATCTTTTGAATCATTGTTCGAACTGCAATATGAGTTAATGGATTATGTCAATTGGTGGAACAAGTTTAGAAAACATGGCAAGCTTGGGTATCAATCTCCGATTAATTACCGTTTAGATTGGGAGTTGAAACAGGCTATTTAGCGGGACATAATATAACTATCAAAAGAAAATAAAGACCTTATAATTTTTGTACAGAAAAGTGTTGCCAATTCACATCATAATAAGAAGCTGTCGAGTAAATCACTTGTGCCTTTACTTTTCTATTATTATTCAGAAAACACCACGAAAACTCTTATAATAAAGGAATAAGCAAAATTAAAAACACTCTATAAATTTGTAAATCTAATAGGAATTGCTATAATTTACACTATAATAAAATAACAAAAATCAGGTAATTTTTTATGACAAATGGAACAAGTCAAGGGCTATTTATAGTGGTTGCAATTATAATTTTCGGTATTTTCGTTTTCATTAGCTATTTACTATTTAGAGACACTTTAAAACCTAGTCTATCAACTATTTATTGTGACGCATTTGAACAAGTCAATGAACAGACAGAGATATCTGAAATTGACACCGATAATTGCATTGATGAAAAGTTCACAAACAGTTTAGATAAACATTCCAATTTTGAATTTATACTTGATATAAACACATCAAGTAGTAGCTCTAGAGAGCTGTCAAGAATAACAAAAGAGACTATAAATGATATTGTCGAATTCAATATAACTTCTCCTGATATTCTTTCTCAAATAGATAACGATGGATATCTTTCTAGAGTAACAGGAAGCTCTTTTGATGGTTTAGCGTTTACTTTGACTAAATTTACTACTAAACAAAAATACTTAGATGCTGGATTTCCAACAAGCTATTCTGACAGACAATATAAGGTGTCTTTTTCAAGTAATTTTACAAAAAGTAGATATAGCTGGGGGGTTGCAGATATTCAAGGGAGAGTTTTTTATAATCCCCAGACAGCAAATCCTTTTAAAATCAAAGTAAATGAATTTACTTTTACTTTTGAAAACAAATTCGGAGGTAAATCAACTTTTAAATTTAAAATAAAACCTATTGCCAATATTTAAAAAGAAAACCAATAGAAAAATTCTGTTGGTTTTCTTTTTGTAAACTATTTTAGAGACAACGTTCAAATTTCCATATCATTTTTTCTGATGGTATAATTTAATTATAAAGTCAGTTGAAAATGGATAGTTACGAGATGGATAATTACGAGAAATTTCTCTGTTTTTTCTCTTAAATTTCTACCCCTACATTATCCCTACACTTGCATCTTTCGTACCCTACATAGCCCCTACAGCAACCCTACATAATGTACTTTTTTAATATTGTAAACGAGAACTTTTCGAGAACTTTCATGCGAACTTTTTTAAAACTCGGTCATTTTTGATAAAATTTTAGAAATTTTGAATGGAAACCTCCGTGAATTTTTCAAAACAGCAGCTACCTGAAAATTTTTATAAAATTTGAAAGAGGGATTCCCTGCTATGTAAGGGTCATAGAATTGGAGTATTTCAACCTTTCTTGACTATGTAAAAATGGATACTTTTGAGAATGGAAATTACTGAAAAAATATGTAAAAAAATTATTGGAGGGAGTGAATTTGAAAAAATATATTGTAAACAAAAGAGCAATTGATAGTGATGAATTATTACACTTAATTATAGCATCTAATGGGATTTATGAATCCACCCTAGAGAAACTACTACAATGCAACAGAATTAGCTTAGAAGCTCGTTTAAACACGTTAGAAAAGCATAAATGGATTTGTAAAAAGAAGTTATCTAAGCACTTCTACTATGCTAAAAAGTTTGATTTAGATAATTTAAAACATTTTGACTTACAAGCTGATGCCTTACAAAAAATGTTAGCACTGGGATTTAGAACCAATAAAATATCAATAAGTAATCACCCAAAACAAGTGACGGCTTCATTTCATAGTGCTGTAAAGAAAATATATACGCATAAAAATTTTAGCCAAAAACCCCAAGCTTTTCAATTGTTTAATCAATGCTTATCTAACGAAAACAAAGAATTATTTTCAAAATTTATAAACCATCAACATGTTGAATTACCTATTCAATTTTCTAGTATTTATGATAAAAATCAACCAATTCATACGCATTCTTTAGATGCTTTAGATGTTATTGCAATTCCTACTAAACAACAACTACCTATTATTAGAGAAAAATTGAAAGATTTCAATATGTATCGAGTGAAGAATAATACAGAATTTATTCGGGATGATATCTTAATCTATATTCAAAGCGAGGATTGCTTTTTTGAATTGGCAACACTTTTCTGTACAAAAATTATAAGGTCTTTATTTTCTTTTGATAGTTATATTATGTCCCGCTAAATAGCCTGTTTCAACTCCCAATCTAAACGGTAATTAATCGGAGATTGATACCCAAGCTTGCCATGTTTTCTAAACTTGTTCCACCAATTGACATAATCCATTAACTCATATTGCAGTTCGAACAATGATTCAAAAGATTGTTGATAAATAAACTCAATCTTAAATGCTCGATAAGTTGCTTCTGCCACGGCGTTATCATAGGGACAACCAGGGCGTGATAAAGAACGCTGTATCTGAAACGCAGCTAATAATTCATCAATACTTTGATTATCAAATTCTTTTCCTCGGTCTGTATGAAAAATTTCAACATCATCTAATGGCTGTTCAATCGTTCCGATTGCCTGTAACACAAGGTCCACAGATTTGTTAGGACCACTAGAATAGCCAACTATTTCTCGATTGAATAAATCAAGAATAAAGCAGACATAATGCCACTTTTGACCTACTTTAACATAGGTTAAATCTGTCACTAAAGCTTCCATAGGTTGCATTCTATCAAATTGACGTGATAAAACATTAGCGATTTTCTGTTCATTTTTACTCGTTGCCTGTGGCTTAAATTTCAGTGTTGTGTAGCTTGAAATGAAATTGAACTTATTCATGATTCGTCGTATCCTTCTTCTTGAAACAATTAATTCTTGATCGTTTAAATCATCTTTAATTCTTCTTGCTCCGTAGGAGTTACGGCTATTTGCGAAGGACTCAATGACTGCTTTTTCAACAATAGCTTCTGATTTTTTTCTTTTAACTTCATAGTAATAAGCCCCACGAGAAATTTCTAATTTTCGACACATCGCTGATACACTGTACTTCTTTTTATTTTTTCTAACAACTTCTACTTTCGTCCGAATATCAGCGCTGCTTGCTTTAAAATATCATTCTCCATCATCAATTCTTTATTTAGTTTACGTAATTCACGCAACTCTTTTTCTTCTGGCGTCAAATTATCTTTCTCTTTGAATGATCCTGACTGATTGTACTGTTTGACCCATTTGTCAAAAGTTGATGGCGTTAGATCATATTCTCTTAAAATATCTTTTCTAGGTTTTCCTGATTTATGGAGTTCCACCATTTGTTTCTTAAATGATTCTTTAAAGGTCCGTCTCGGTTTTCTGTTAGTTGTCATGAGATAAGCTCCTAATCTGTTTTTTATTAAGTATAGACACCTTATCTTTTTTGTTCAACTAAGTGTAACCTATTCAATGTAATAATATAAGTACCTTGACAACAACCATCTTAAATAACCTCTATATTTAAATGAGTTTCAAATATCCTAACATGCTTTCAATGTTAGGATATTTTTTTAGTTAAACACATTATTTTAAAATAAACTGAAATTTATAAAAGAAGGGAGGAAACTATTATGACAAAAACAATTGGCTATATTCGGACCAGTAAGAATAATCAAAATTTAGGTGTGGAGGTTCAAAAAGAAGCCTTGAATCGATATAAAATTGATTGTTTTTTTATTGAACAGGTATCTGGAAGAAAAGAAAATCGAAAAGAACTGAATAAAGCGTTAGAAGTATTAGAAAAGGGAGATACATTAGTGATTTATAAAATTGACCGTCTAGGGCGTTCTACTAAACAGCTGGTCAATATCATGAGTGAATTACAAGAAAGAGGTATTAATTTAATCAGTATTAAAGAAAATATTGATACATCAACACCGATGGGAAAGGTTATTTTTACAATACTTTCAGCGATTGCAGAACTTGAGGCAGATTATATATCTGAACGAACCAAAGAAGCATTGGCAATTTTAAAAGAAAATGGTGTTCAGCTAGGAAACAAAGGATTAGATGAGCGAACTATCAATAAAATTAAAAAGTTGTATGTAGAAACAGATTTAACGCAAAAAGAAATTGCAGAAAAATGTGATGTTTGTATTAAAACAGTATATAATATAAAGAAACGGTATCATTTAACCAGATGATAACTGATTATATATAATCTGGTATAATAATTGCCGGTAATGAACGTTCGTTTAAAACCAATAAAAAAAGCTGATATTTCCGAATACAAAAATTCGGCTCTATAATTTAAAGGACTGATGAATCAAAATTTGATTCATCAGTCCTTTTTTAGTTTATTTAAATATAAAACATGTCGTCTATCTAGTAAAATTTAAGTACCACCAAAAATCTAAGATAGAAAGGACGACATGTCGTGAATAATCATATCAAAAAAATGCTACGAATTACAGATGAACATTTATATTTAACAAATACGGAGGAAGCTAAAGTTAAAGGAAAGAACTCTTTAATTATCTTTGGCATCTATTCTCCCATGCCTTCGGCTTGTAAATCCTGTGGGTCAACTGTTGTTGATAATGAAGGAAAAAGTGTGGTTGTTAGGAATGGAAAAAAAGAAGTAACTATTCGATTAGATTCTTATCAAAATATGCCTACTGTTTTAAAACTAAAGAAACAACGATTCCATTGTAAAAACTGTTCTCACAATTGGACCGCACAGTGTTCTATTGTTGAAAAAAATTGTCATATCAGTAAATTTATTACTTTGAAGATTTTAGAATTATTAACTGAGAAAATCTCTATGACAGTTATATCTAAACAATGCCAAGTTTCTTTAACTACAGTTTTAAGAGTTCTTAAGTCCGTTGAATCACAGCTCCCACAACAACTTAAACCTCGATCTTTTCCAGAAGTTTTAATGGTAGATGAGTTTAGATCTCACGCTAGTTATGAAGATAAAATGAACTTCATATGTGCTGATGGGAAAACAGGTGAATTAGTGGACGTTTTACCTAGTAGGAAATTAGAGAAAATCATTCCTTACTTTAATCGCTCTTCATTGGAGGAACGGAGAAAAGTTAAATTTTTAGTAACAGATATGAATGCAGCTTACTTTCAATTGACTAAAACAGTCTTTCCTACTGCTAAGCTAGTCATTGATCGATTTCATATTGTAAAGCATTTGAACACTGCTTTTAATGATTTGAGAGTACGAGAAATGAAGACATTAGTTGCCAACAAGAAAAATTCAGAAGCCAATAAATTAAAATCAAACTGGAAATGTCTTCTGAAAAATCAAACAACTATTTCCATTTCAGAATTCAAAACCTGGAGAAGCTTTCCTTCTCCAAAGCATCCTCTTTTAACGGAATCTATGATGATTGATCGACTACTTTCATTCTCTTCTAATCTAAAAGAAGCTTATGATATCTTTCATTTACTAATGTATCACTTTAGAAACAAAGATGACCAGTCATTTTTCGAACTATTGAAAGATTTACCCGATAGCTTGGATAGACAATTTAGAAATAAAATAGACAATCTGATTTCCTACGAGGAAGGTATTCGAAATGCCCTAAAATATAATTTTTCCAATGGAAAAATCGAAGCTAAGAACACTCATATAAAAACTCTTAAAAGAGTTTCCTACGGGTTCAACTCCTTTACGAATATGCGCATAAGAATTTTCTTGATAAACGGCCTTATTAAAATTAAATAACTAAAAAAGATGATAAATCTGAGAATAATCTCAAATTTATCATCTCATATATCCGACTCATCAGTCCGATTTGACAAAGAGCCAAAAATTCAGATTTATCAACTCTTCTATGTATTTACATTTTTTTGTGCTTCATCGGTAACAAACGAACGTTTGATTCACGCAGCAAAAGAAGAGAAAGGATTGAGAAAATGGCACTAAAAGGCGGTCGTATTTTTCAGGAAATGATAGAAGTACCTGACGAGAAGGAAAAAGGATGTGGATGCATTGCTTGGATAATTTTTGCAGTAATTATCATTACAATTGCGATACATGTATTAGATTTTATTTTTCAACATCTGTTTATTTCTTTTTTGTTTATTGTGGGAATAATATTTGTGATTAGTTTATTTAATAAAAAGTAACAGAAGAGGTGAAGAAAATGAAACAATGGGTAAAAGTGACAAGTCTTGTCTTGTTATCATTTAGTGTGTTAGGTGCTTGTGGGAAAGAACAAAATACTAATGATAGTGAAGTTGATATTCAATCATCAACGCTTGAATCAACAGCACATACTGAAGAGAAAGAATCAATTATTCAATCAAAAACAGATACAGATTATGATAGTATTTATGTTCAAAATGATTTAGTTATTGCACAAACTGGGGATTACAGTTCATATAATTGGACAATTTATGATACATCATTAAATGAAAAAAATTCTATTTTAAATGCTGATATGGAAAGAAATGAACTAGCACATTCATTGAAAACTGAAATGGATGTAATTTTAGGAAAAGAAGTTCCAATAGAAGATGAAAATGAAATATTATCTACTTATTTAGATGAAAATGGTGATTTGAAAGGGATTCGGTTAGGAGAACGAACAGTTGATAATCCTGCATCTCTTAATACACTAACTTCTGGAAAATATGGAATATTTCCCTATCGTTTTTCTTCAAGAGTTACTGTTGATTATTTAGCAAATGATTATAGAGAAAAAAGATTTTCAACAGCACATGGTAGTATGTCAGGCGATATAAATAAAAATGGCTATTTAACACTTCTTGAACAAATGAATGATAGCAAGACAGTTAATGATACTTCTGTTCAGATTTATGATGCGAAATTAAAAGATAGTGGTGATAACAGTAGCGGTGAAAAAGATATAGCCACTAAAACAATCAATACAGTCAAATTAGATACCGCAACAAATATAAACGATAAAAATCGTCTATTTATCAGGCAGTATACAACTGGTTTAGTTGATGACCCTGCTATTTGGACATTTTATGATTTGGATTCTGATACAAGTTACAATTATCCATCAAACATAGAAATTGTTAAATTTGTTGACTATGGCATTGAGAAACCAATTGGTGATGGAGAATTTTTAGGAGATATTGGTGAAGCAGAAAACTATGTTTTTGAAGATTTAAATGAAAAAGTAACACCTGATGGCTCGACCCCATCTAGTATTGATTTTACATCAAGAAAAAAAGGGATTATTTCATCCGATGGAACAGTAATAAAAGAACCGTTTGCCTTTGAAATTAAGAAGCCTAATGTTAATGGAATTGCTCCTTATAAATTAGAAAAAGATGGCAAGTATGGACTGATTAACGTAAATACTGGTGAAATTATCAAAGAACCATTTGCCCATACTATTCAGCAATATAACGACAATGGATTATCAGCAATGACAGTATCTGAAGATGGGAAATATAGTATCATTAATGAAAAAGGAAATATATTAGAAGAAACAGAATATATTTATATATCACAGTTAACTAATGATAATCTAGCAAGTTATCGAGAAGAAGCAAATGGAAATCTAGGTGTGTTGAAAGTTAATGGATAAACTAATTCAGAAAAAATATGTCCTTCATAAAGTAAAAAATACTCTTTATAAAGCAAATGTGACAATTTCACAGCTAGTTGTAAATAGTGTAGCTAATGAATTATATAAAGAATATGAGAAATGTTTAGAGAAAGAGCAGAAATATTTATTGGGTTCTGATGAGATGGTAAAATTACTTTGGGATAAACATGTAGCGACTAAAGAAAAAGAATTATTGAAAGAGATATGAGTAAAATCATGTCTCTTTTTTTGTAAAAAGTTTTATCTCGAAATTATTGTCAAAAACCACTTAAAAAATGACCTCTTTAAAACCTTGATTTTATAGGGGTTTTTATATTATTGACAAAATTAATAGATTGTTGTTATATCAAGCTTTTAAAGCACTATTTTTCAAAAAATACCTTAAATTGAACGTGAAAAAATTTTTGTGGAGAATTATCCACTTCGTATTCAATTTGAAGTGTTTTTTTGTATATAGAAATGAGAATAATTAAATAAAACGTTGATAAATCAATGTTTTTAATTAGTTTGATTCTTTCTAAAGTTAGTAGGTAAAAGAATAGATTTTTTGTCTAAAATAAATGATACATTATCTTTACTTCAGTTTCAGATGATGGTATGGTCCATCCGTGATTAATAATTTAATTTTATATGGAGGAGTATGACATGGAGAAAGAAATAGGTAAATATGAAGATTTAGAGCAAGTTCAGCAAAAAATAAAAGAATGGCTGATGGTATTAGATAAAGTTTATTATGTAAAAATGACAATGATTGCTAAAGCGATTGGTATTCACGCCCAAAACTTACATAATTTTAGAAAAAATAAAAGAGGCTTGAGTGAAGAAAAAACGTTTTTGTTGGAAAAGTATCTGGTGCTAAAATATGGAAAATTATTGGATTTAGAGGAGGCAGATTATGCGGTTATATTTAAGTAGTATTGAAAATACAGAAAAACCTAAAAATATCCTAGTTAAAGCTATTTCAGCAACTATTTTAGAAGAATTAGTAGATATTTCTATGGAAGAATTTGCCAAAGAACTAACAGAGAATGGAAAAACAGCAGTGTTAGCAGAATTAACAGAGCCTAAATTATCTAAACAAACAGCAATTATCGGACAAGAATTAGTTATGCTTGATTTTGATAATAAAGATATGAACAATATCTATACGATTGATGCTTTAGAAGCAGATGAATTTATGTTAGACAATGCCTGCTTTATCTATCGAACATTTAGTGATAGAAATTCAGAAGTAGATAAATTTAGAGTAGTTTTTCGATTAGATAGGGTGGTTACTTCAACTAAAGAGATAGAAGCAATTTATCAATCCTTATTTAAAAAATATCCACAAGCAGATTCATCTGTTGGACAAACCAGTAGACTATTTTTTGGAAGTAATAGTGGCTATGAAGTGATTGATTGGGATAATAGATTGGATACTACAAAATTAGTAGAGGTAAGAAATACAGATATTTCTAAAGAGGTCAAAGCTATAAGTGGTGAAATGATTGATGATTCTATACCGAATTATGAATTATTAAAATTAGGTAGATTTGATATTGTGAAAGAGAAGTTAGGGGATAATTATAAACAAGAATTTCCTGATGATTATAACGCAATGAACTACTTTAAATCGTTAGATATGAGGGGATTTCTTGAATTACCTGATGAAAATCCGTTTTATGATATTTTTCATGAAGAAACAGAACCTAGTGCATCAGTATTTTATGCTGAAAAATATGGGATATTCTTATATAAATGTTTTAGTGAAAGTCATCCTTATTGTGGGAATATTATTTCTTTACTGGAACGTTATTTAAAAATATCTTCAATTGAAGTAGTTAACTTACTAGTAGAAATTAGTAGTTCAAAAGTAACAAATACATCGAAATTAGGACAAAGTAAATTTAACGCCCAAAAATTTAAAAAAGAATTACAATCAGGAGAATTAGAAGAAAACTATCCTGAATTATATAAATACTTTAGTAGATACCAAGTAGAAATTCCTATTATTTTAGATTTTATGTATGACTATGTATATACTGACGAGAATGGAGAGTTACGGTATTTAAATTATTATAGTATTAACAATTTAGCTAAGCAATTAGCTAGAGCTACCAATAAAAAGAAAATAAGTATTGATAGGACAAGACAAATTCTTTATCACATGATTGTAACTGAAGTGGTTAAAAAGAAACCAGAATCAGAAATTCCTGAAAACATATTTAGTAATTTGATATTGGAACAAAAGAAAGACAGTAATAAATTAAGGACTAGTAATATTTATGAACCAACGAACTTAACTGATGAAAATAAAGGTAATAGCGAAGGAATAGCTAAAATTTTGAGGGAAAATAAAGTAACGGTCGGTAGTCTAAGTTACGAGTTGGTATATAGATTATTTGGAGAGGAAAAAGCGTATCAAGATTTTCCACAATCATATGAACCACTTATTCAACGAAAAATGATTAAAATGAGTAAAACCAATAGTAATATAAGTCAAGCAAGTGAGAAGTTAGAAAAAACAGCTGTTAAAATTATCATGAATGAGATAGAAAAAAAGGGTTATGTATACGAAAAAGATGTTATTTCTAAGTTGGCTAAGGCGAGAAGATTGAAAATAAACGATACTAAGAAAAAGTTCCAGAAAATTCGAGTGGACATATATAACAAATATGATTTGAATACGTGTAGATTAACTAAAGAATTGTATAATCAGTTAGGAATTAAGGAGAAGTATTCATCTAAGAATGTTATATATAAAGTGAATTAGCATATTAGACAGGTAGTGTCTCTATCTGTCTTTTCTATTAGAAATCATTGATAATAAAGGATTATTTCTATGTATTAAGAATATTATCTCTTTTTATATCAATTCAAAATTGCGTATTGAACTAAGAAAATCCTTGTCGTTTACCCCTAGAAATACTGACGAAATTAATAGAAATCATTAGATACCTCTATAAGGAATATTCCCTCTAGAGGTATCTAATGAGGAGGCTTATAAAAGCCAATAAAATCAATAGTAAACTACGTGTTTTTTCTAAGGTCAATACGCAATTTTTATATCCCCTCTAGAGGTATCAAACGATGAGGTTAATAAAAGTCAATATAACTAGGGGCAAACTACCTGTTTTCACATATATAAATACGCAAAAACTTATTTACACTAAAAAATAGTGTGATATAAATAGCTTTGAAACGTTGATATATCAGTGTTTGTATTTTTGAGTTCAAGCAAGATTACATCTTGCTTACTTAATAGATGTGCTTATGTTTAGTAAAATAGCTAAAATTTGCTCTCTATCAGTGATTATGTATTTTTATATATAACGAAATTCTATGTTTATCTCTTTTTGATTTATTATATAAAAGTACTTGGAAAATTTATATGAACCTCTATCTAACAATAATATACATAATATTATATAAAATGAATCAATGAAGTTTCGGGATGATAAAATAACTCTAAATATATTTTAAACAGCACATAATATCTCTAGAGAGTGTTAGAAAATATTTTCGATAAAATTATACATAAAAATTTAAAACGTCTTAAAACGCAAAATAAGCAGCGTAGAATCGATTGTAGAAATCTATAAAATATTTTGAAACTTTTAAATAGTAAAATGACTTTGTGAATAGTAAATCATAATCTGATGGAAAGATAAAAATTTTACTTGTACCAGTTTTAAAATTTGAAAAACTATATGTAAACATTGATATATATACGTTTAAGTATAGTTTAGGAAAATTTTTGATACAAAAAACACCTTTCAGATAACTTTAAGCATAGAATTACCCACAAATTTTTCTTCGTGTCATCTGAGAGGTATTTTTTGAAAAATAGTCCTTTAAAAGCTTGATTTAACAATAATCTATTGATTTTGTCAACAAAGAGAAAACCCTTGGTTTTATTGACTTTTTCAAGTGTCATTTTTTAAGTGGTTTTTATCATAAAATTTGAGATAAAAAAATCATAATTATGAATAGTCCATTTAGATTAATTTCTTTAATTCGGTTGCAACAATTTCAGTGCTGATAAAATATTCTGGTGTTTGCTTCGATAAGGAGTATTTGCTAATACTTTCATATAATAGTCGGTTGCAGATTTGTTTGGAAATCAATTTCTTCAGTAAAGAATTGATAATGTTGAATCATATTATGGTTGATACTAATAATCGAACGATTATAATTTGAAGAAATTTCCAATCTACCAGCTTTTAGAAAATACTTTTTAATTTCAATAGGTTTGAAAATAGAGGCAATGCTTTTTTAGTGGGTATGATATTCATAATGTCCTCCAAGTGATTTTCTTTTATTATATCAGATGAATTTCTGTTAGGAATTAATTAATATACGTTTGTTTTAAAGCAATAAAATACCCTTTACTTTTTTATTAAATATAACAAATAATTAGATTTATATAAATAAGTAAAGTTAGATGTGAAGTGTTGATACGACAGTTAAAATTGCAATTTAAAAATGACGATGATACTATAAAAATATAACATGAATATTCATTATTCTTGTATAAAATTTTATATTAAAGGAGGTCATTTTTCATGACAGATGGAGCTTCACAAGGACTTTTCGTAATCGTAGCGGTGGTAATTTTTGGTATTTTTGTATTAATCGCTTATATCCTATTCCGTGAGACATTACAACCTAAGTTAGCTGAAATATTCAGTAAAGCAACAACTGATGCAGGAGCAAGCTTGAATTATAAATCTACACCTACACCTACACCTGCAGGTTAAAAAATGTTCTACAAATTTGCAATTATAGAAATAGGATGTTATCTTATTTATAGAGATGCGAAACAAAAAAGTCATATTTAAATTAAGAGAACAGTCTAGTCCACTGTTCTCTTTCCTTTTGGGCAAGTAGATTTATTCTGCTTGTCTTTTTTTATTAAAGTATATTTTTCTGAGAAGTTCATATCAAAACTACCTTTCCAGTTTTAGTTTTTATTTATCCAAAATCAAATAGAAAACTGTTATAATTAAATTGAATATTTTACGAAGGAGTTATGTGGAATGGCAAACTCACGTCAAAAGTACTTAACAAAAGCCAAAAAGAGTAAGAATGATGAGTTTTATACTCAGTGGTCAGATATAGAAAAAGAGATAAATGCTTATATAGAATATAATCCAAATGTTTTTAAAGAGAAAACAATTCTCTTGCCAGCAGATGACCCATTCGAGAGTAATTTTTTTAAGTTTTTTGCTACAAAATTTAATGAATTTGGAATTAAAAAATTAATTTCAACGTCATATGCACCAAGCCCGATTGTTAATACTCAACTTACATTGCTACCCGAATTAGTACCTGAAAAAGAAATTGGTAGTGGACGAAATAAATATTTCAAAGAAGCTTATAAGATAGAACTAACAGAAGTAGTAGATGAAGATGGTATGGGTGCAGTAAATATTAATGATGTAATTACTAGATTGAAAAAAGAAAAAGAAAAAATTGATTCTGGTGGAGAAAGTAGTATTCTATCTTATTTAGAAGGTGACACCAATCCTGATAGTATTGAAAGATTTTCAGCAGGAGATTTTCGTAGTCAAGAAGTATCGGAACTTAGAGAAGAAGCAGATATTATTATTACTAATCCACCTTTCTCGTTGTTTCGGGAGTTTTTAGGTTGGATAAATCCTATTGAGAAACAATTTTTGATTATTGGAAACATGAATGCGATTACCTACAAAGAAGTTTTTCCATTAATAAAGGACAATAAAATTTGGCTAGGAACAGGAATGGGAAGATGGATTTCAGGTTTTATTGTACCTGATAAGTATGAATTATATGGAACAGAAGCTAGAATAGAAAAGGGACAGAGGATTGTAGCGACAAATAATGCACTATGGTTAACTAATTTAGACCATGGGAAAAGGCATCAACCATTATCGTTAATGACAATGGAGGATAATAAGAAGTTCAGTAAACATAAAAGTGTTAAAGGAAAAGATTATGCTATTTATGATAATTATGACGCGATTGAAGTTCCCTTCACGGATGCAATTCCAAGTGATTATAAAGGGGTTATGGGTGTTCCAATTTCATTTTTAGATAAATATAATCCTGAACAATTTGAAATTATTGGAGCTAGTGACAATGGTGCTATTCATGAAAAATACAAACTACCCCATTTTAAAAAACATAACGAACCTTATGTGAACGGTAAAAAAGTATATAAACGGATATTTATTAAGGCGGTCGAATAATATATGATAACAACACTAAAGCAATACACAGTTTCAGAAATAGTTGACGGATTTATTTATAATGATTTCGAGGGCAAGGGTCTTTTTGGTTTGTCTGGAAAGTTAATCATTCAACCTGAGTATCAACGGAACTATATATATGCTGATGGAAAAAGAGACGTGGCTTGCATTGAGTCTATTCTTAAAGGTTATCCTTTGGGATTAATATATTTTAATAAGACCAAGAATAATTCATTTGAGGTATTAGATGGACAGCAACGAATTACATCAATTGGACGTTTTGTGGCAGGAAAATTTGCTGTTTTGGATTTTAACGGAAATAGAAATTTCTTTTCAGGGCTTAGTACAGACCAACAGGAAAAAATTATGAATTACCAACTTTTGGTTTATGAATGTGAAGGAAGCGAAAGTGAAATCAAGGCATGGTTTAAAACGATTAATATTTCAGGAGTACCGCTTAATGAACAAGAACTGAGAAATGCAATTTATTCTGGTCCTTTTGTATCAGAAGCGAAAAAGGAATTTTCAAATTCAGGAAATGCAAATCAACAAAAATGGCAAAGTTATATTAAGGGAGTTGCTAATAGGCAAGAGATTTTACAAGAAGCTTTAAATTGGGTAAGTAAAGGCAAAATTGATAATTATATGTCAAAGCATCGAAATGATACGAATATTAATGAATTAAAAACATATTTTAATACAGTTATAGATTGGGTATCTAGTGTTTTTACTAGCGTTGAATCTGAAATGCGTGGATTAGAGTGGGGAAGATTGTATGAAACATACCATAATATCTCCTATAATCCAACTGAAGTTGAAAAGAAAATCTCAAAATTATATGCAGATAGTGATGTAATGAAAAAATCTGGGATTTTTGAATATGTACTAAGTGGTGAAAAAACAGAATTTATTAAACTACTATCTATTCGTGCATTCTCAGAAACAGACAGAAAATCAAAATACAGAGAACAAACTAATGAGGCAGAAATGAATACTATCTCTAACTGTCCCATTTGTAATACTGATTTACAATACGAACACACTACACATATTTGGAAATACAAAGAGATGGCAGGAGACCACATAATACCATGGAGTAAAGGTGGTAAAACTGAACGAAGCAATCTACAAATGCTATGTAAGCATCACAATAGTTTGAAATCAAATCATTAGCAACTAGTATTTTGGTCAATTGAGTTATAACTTGTATTGAATTTAATAAATAACTGATATTTATTTATATATATTATACAAGTCAATTTAAATATGTTTAAACTAAATATTTTTATAGTAATAGCTAACAGCATTTTACTTGTAAAAAATGATTAAATAACGAATTTTAAATAAAAAGCCTTTAACTAGGCTTTTTATTGTAATGATATCGTACTGTAATGTGAATTTCGTAACATAATTATTATGAAGATTGGGGTGTGACAATGAGCTATATTGAAAAAATATTAATCCAAGGTTTAAAAAAATTTAAAGATTTTGAAATTGTGTTCAATAAAGATATGAATGTTTTAGTTGGTGAGAATGAAGCGGGAAAAAGTACAATTTTAGAAGCGATAAATTTAGCCTTAAACCAAAAAATATACGGGTTGATAGATGGAAATAATGAACAATTATTTAACGCAGATAATATTAAACAATTCAAGAATAAACCCGAATTTTCTCGGTTACCTGAAATTCTAATAGAAGTATATTTAAATATGGATTCAGAGATTTCAATAAGTAAACAACACTTTATGGGATTGGATTATACGAATGGGAAAATATTGAAGGAAGAAAAAACAGGTATAAAATTTTGGTATCATTTTGATAATGATTTTGAACAAGAATTTTTTAAAATAAATTTTTCTGAAAACCCCAACATACCTATAGAATTTTATAAATTTGAATGGCTTACATTTCAAGGGAGTAGCTATAAAAGATTGAAAAATCCAATAAAATCTCTTTTTATTGATAATTCATCTGTAAAGAATGATTTGTATGGCTCTTATGCCAAACAAGTTTTTGAAAATAAGATACCAAATGATATCCGAAGAAAATTGTCTATGAAGCTAAAAACACATATTTCTGATTTCGTAGCTTCAGAATCAGAATCACTAAAAATAGGCGAACAGTCTATCTCTATTGACGAGAAGAAATCTGGTATTACTAAAATAATTGATATCCGAGAAAACAATATATCTATACAAAATATGGGGAAAGGTAAAGAGAATTTTATTAAGACTGAGGTTGCATTGCAAATAGATTCAAGTCTTATTTTAGTTGAAGAACCAGAAAATCATTTAAGTCATTCAATGACAAAAAAATTAATTGAAAAAATAAAAGTAGAGTCAGATAATTCCTAAATAATTATTACTACCCATAATCCTCTAATAACGTCTAGATTAAATATTCAAAAGACTATATGGATAACTCCAAATGCAAAAGCAGTAAAATTGAATGATGTAGATAAAAAGGTAGCTAAATTCTTTGAGAAATCAGATAATGCTAGCCTACTAGAGTTCATCTTATCCCAAAAAGTAATTTTAGTAGAAGGTGCAACAGAATATATTTATATTCCTAACTTTTATCAGACTGTTTGTGGAAAAGGTATAGATGAATCTGGTGTGCATATAATATCGATGTCAGGAATTACTTATAAAAACTATATTGAAATTGCTAAAAAAATTCAAAAACCACTTTTAGTTATTACGGATAATGATGGAGATGCTGATAGAATAACGACTATTGAGGCATTGAATAATTGCCTAAAAGCAGATGGATACAATATATTAATAAAATGTGATGGGAGTATACAGAATTCTACTTTTGAGAGAGTTTTATTTAATGAGAATATCGAAATATTAACTGATTATAAAAAAAATTCAAACGTGTCTACTATTTATAAAAAAGAAGAATTAGGAAGCAAAGCATTAGCATATATGTTGAAAAATAAAGCCGATTCTGCTATTGAGATAACAACAAATTCTGAATTTATTGATAACTTAAAAGTTCCAATATATATAAGAGAGGGATTGGAATGGCTAAATCAGGTAAAATAATCCTTGCAAGAGCAGGTTCGGGGAAAACGTATCATATTGCTAATGCATTTGATGAGAAAAAATCAGTTTTGTTTATTACTTTCACCAATCAAAACGTGGCGAATATAAAAAAAGAAATTAGGCAGAGATTTAATAATATTATTCCCAACAATATTGAAGTAATCACATATACTAGCTTCTTATATTCATGGATTATTAGTCCGTTAGAGGCAGTTCTACCATTTGAAAATATCAGAAGTAGAGGTGTAGATATTTTTAAAGAACCAGTTCCTCATACAAACCCACCAACAAAAGGATATATTAAAGATGATAAGATTGGACACTACTTAAATCCAGCTAATAATAGATACTATGCTAGTCGACTATCGAAGTTGATAATAAAAAATAAAAAGATACTAAAACCTTTGATTGAAGAAAGATTATCATTGCTTGTTGACACAATATATATTGATGAGTTTCAAGATTTTAAAGGGGAAGATTTTGATTTATTAATGTTATTGATGAAATCAAAAAAAGTTTATACAGTTGCTGTAGGAGATTTTTATCAACACTCTGTTGCTATGACATCTTCTAAAAGTGGTAAACCTTATAAAAAACAAAAAGTATTTCTTACTGAGGAAGAGTTTTGTTTATCACTACCTAAATCATTAGAATTTGATAGAGAAGTATTAAAGAAAAGCAGAAGAGTTCCAAGCAATATTTGTTCAGCTATTGAAAAGAAGTTAGGTATAGATATACTATCTTGTAATGAGCAAAAAGGAAGCTTTAAGTATATTATTGATATTGATGAATTAGAACAACTTTTAATTGATGAAGGATGCGTGAAATTAGTTTATCGAAAAGCTTCAGCTTTTCCATATCAACCTGCTATCAATTGGAGTTATTGTAAAGGAGATACTTATTCAAAAGTTTTAGTAATATTAACAGAACCATATAAAAAATTTAGTGAGGAAAATTATATAATTCCTAAGAACACTAGTCAAGCTGAAGTAAATAAATTATATGTAGCTTTAACTCGAAGTAATAATGAGCTATATATATGTACCAAAAGTCTTTTTGACTTATTCAATAAACAAAGAATTGAAAAAGGAGAATGATATGGACATCAAGAAATCTCTGTTAAATTTTATTACAGATGGGGTAGTTACTTGTAAACAACTTGCCGATTTTTATGATACTTATCACGAAAATAAAGAATTTAAGGATGCAGTTGATTTTCTAAGTGGAAGTATTGTAATAGATATGGGGCAATTAAAGGACGAATTGTATGCTTCTGAAGATTCACATGAGTTAGGTGCGGTAGAATTTATGCAAAAGCATTATCCTTCAGCAGTTTTATTTATAGATTTAATCCCTAAGGAAAAGCGGAAATTTATTTAATAAACATATAACTACTGACTATTTTCTATTTCTACTGGGTATAGTGTAAAAACTTTCCATATTCTAATAAATTGGGTCTATTTTATTTTTGAAATGTTATCCAATCCCTTGATAAATGTGGCTAAACTTCATTTTATTTTTGGGTCTGGATTTTGAAAATTTGAGGTAAATTGAAGAATTTGAGACTGTATTCTAAAGGGGGAATAAATGGTGGGAAAAACCATTGTAAACGTTGATATATAAGGATTTCCGTCTAGCTCTTAAACGCGCTGGTTTACTTACTCGGGACGCACGTATGGTCGAACGTAAGAAACCAGGCTTGAAAAAAGCAAGAAAAGCAAGTCAATTCTCAAAACGTTAATCGTTGTTATATCAACGTTTCAAGACACTTTCCAAGTATTTGGAAGGTGTCTTTTTTTGTTGAGGTAATGAAAAAGGTAATGACGGACTTATTTTGTAGCTATAATCCAGTGTACGAAATGAATTTATCAACTGCATTTCGTTGTGCTTTCTCAGTTACATGAGAATATGTGTTTAGCGTTGTTTCGGCATTTTTATGACCTAGTCTATCTTGTGTTTCTTTAATGCTAGCCCCACCTTCTAAAAGTAAAGTAGCATGTGTATGTCGTAATCCGTGAATTGTTACATGTTTAAATTGATATTTCTTTTCTAATTTACGCATGATGTTATTTGAATAGTCAGCGTGCAGGGGTTGATTTATTTTTCCATCAGCATTTATATAAGTGAAAATTAACTGATCTTTTCTTTTAGTATTTATCCCAAATTGTAGTAGTTCTAAAGCCTGTTCTTTCTTCCATTTCCTTAACATTTCAATTGTTTGGATAGGCTACACTTGACTAGACAGAAAAAATAAGGTGTGATGAGAATAAGAAAACACACTGGAGGAAATGTCATGTTAGAACGTAAACCAAGAAGAACTTTTACCAAAGAATTTAAACAACAAATGGTAGATCTTTACCAATCAGGAAAACCTAGAATAGATATTATTCGTGACTATGAGTTAACTCCTTCAACTTTTGATAGGTGGGTAAAACAAGGAACAACCACAGGTTCATTCAAAGAAAAAGATAATTTAACACCTGAACAAAAGGAATTAATCAAACTCAGAAAAGAACTTAAAATGCTTGAAATGGAAAATGATATTTTAAAGCAAGCGGCGCTGATATTCGGACGAAAAGGCAAGTAATTAAAGCCAACAAACATAAATATTCTATATCAGCGATGTGCCGAGTCCTTAAAATATCAAGACAAACTTACTATTATCAGGAAAAGAAGCCATTACTAGAAAGTGAACTAGAAGAAATTGTGGAAATGATTTTTCGCCAAAATAAAAAAGCTTATGGCGCTCGTAAAATAAAAAAAGCACTTAGTTTAGAAGGCATCATTCTCAGTAGAAGAAAAATTAGAAGGATTATGCGACACAGAAACCTCGTTTCTGTGTATACGAAAGCTTATTTTAAGGTGGTATCTTCTAATGTGAATGAGTCTAAAATAACCAATCAATTAAAACGTCATTTTAACTCCGTTATGCCATTAGAAAAAGTTGTCGCCGATTTAACTTATGTCAAGGTTGGCAATCGTTGGCACTATGTCTGTTTAATTCTTGATTTATTTAATCGAGAAATCATTGGATTTAGTTGTGGGGCATCAAAAGATGCCGAATTAGTTAAACAGGCATTTTATACGATTCCGTACGCCTTAACAAACATTCAGTTGTTTCATACTGATAGAGGAAAAGAATTTGATAACCAAGTGATTGATACCATACTAAATACATTTAATATCAAGCGATCGTTGAGTAGAAAAGGAAATCCCTGGGATAATGCCGTCGCCGAGTCAACTTATAAATCCTTTAAAGCAGAGTTCGTTTATCCCAATCAGTTTGAGACACTAAAAGAATTATCTGTGGCTCTTTATGACTATGTTCATTGGTGGAATCATTTCAGAATACACGGAGCATTGAATTATGTCACTCCGCTTAGTATCAGAGCTCAGAGATTAGCGATAGCTTCCCTTGAGGATGAGTCAAACTGTGATACGTGTGAGATAGCGGGTTGATTTTTATAAGTCAACACACCGCGAAAGAGTCACAGTTTGAGAGGCTCATGGTCAAGGGTAATCGGATAACAGTACCAATGTTTTGACACCTTATAATATTTGTCAAAAAAAGTGTTGCCATTCCATTATCTTAGCTTTGATTCAAACGATAATTACGAGTGCATGGGGATTGTCCGATAATCGTCAACAACTGCTTAATTCAGCGACATTAGGAAAACATGTCCGGTTGACAGCGACTAGTTCAGACTCTTTGATCCAGAGTTTACATTCTCGCAATTTATCTGATTTATTTAATCAACTGAATAAATCGACGCCAGATTATCTGCCAATCTATGCTGAAACGACAAAGAATAAGTATCAACAGTATCGCGAAGAAGTGATTGAATGCGTTGGATTTGATAAAAAAGTGGTGTCAGGAAAATTGCGGGTCTCTTGGAAATCAAATTTTGGGGAGCAGGTTTCAGTTCCAGTGATTGTCTATGCAGGGACTAGAGTGAATTTAAACGGAAAAGAGTTGGATAAAAGCCGAGTAATTTTAAGCGACATTGGTGTGCCAACGGTTCAAAGTAGTCAAGGAGAAAACTGGTTAGAACTTGATTATCCTAAAACGCATTTTTTTAATTATCTATTATTAGGTGTCATTGGTTGGTGGATAGGCTGTTTGTGGTATTTGATGCGGAAACAGCGAGATGCAAAACGGATGCGTGTGCCTCGACCATCTTTAGTTTCATCTGTTATACTGAAAGGACAAATTGATGAGATAGATGAGTGACGAATAATCTAATTGATTTATCTCTAAATAGGAGGATGACAATGTACTATCAACAATGGTATGAATCATCACTTGGTAGGTTACGATTAGTGTGCTCAGACGATGCATTAGTTGGTATCTGGTTTGAGGGACAAATGTATGAGGGAGTTGGATATGATCTTCAAGCAATTCCGGTACAAACGACACCGATTATCATGCAAACAATTCGATGGTTAGATGTATATTTTTCAGGTCAACAACCGAGTTTAGATGGGTTATCCTTAGCACCAAATGTAACGGCCTTTCGTCGACGTGTCTTGGCGTGTTTACAAATGGTGCCTTACGGTGAGACAGTGACTTATCAATGGTTAGCTGATTGTTTAGCAGAAACAGGTCCCAAGACAGCTGCACGTGCGATAGGTGGTGCAGTAGGACATAATCCGCTCGCTATAATTATTCCATGCCATCGGGTGATTGGGAGTAGTGGTCGCTTGACCGGCTATGCGGGTGGTATCGACCGGAAAATTGATTTATTAGTATTGGAAGGGCATGACCGTGAGCAGTTGGAGAAGATGCGGTAATGTATGAGTTTCTTACCGGTACTCTCAACATATCCAATTAAAATAACACGTCACGTGGTCAATTAACTGACCATATGACGTGTTTATTATTTTTTATAATAGTTTACTTTCCCAACGTCCGATCTAGGATAGTCCGTAATGGGAAATAAAGTAAACTCACAATAATGACTGCGGCAATGGCATTGATTAGTGTGATATATAAAGCAGAGATACTACTTGTGACAGCGACAGGTACCGTTGCACCGAGTACAAGTGCCATAACGGTATTTTTTAAGAAGGTCATTCCTAACTTAGCAATACCAGCTACTACTGTTAGTAAAATTAGCTTAGGTGTTGTTGGTTGCTTGGCGAACTGTGTGCTTCTAAGAACTAGGCTTAGGATACCAGCAATGATAAAGCATTCTAAAATAAAATATGGTGCTTCAGCAGCAAAACCATTCAAGACATCAAAAATGACAAAACCTAGACTACCAGCAATGGCACCCGGAAGAACGCCAAGTAACAACACAGCTAAAATAAAAACACTGCTTCCTAAATGGATAAATGGTTGTCCAACTAATGCAGGCAGTGGAATACGGATAGTCGTTGCAATGGTAACTAATGCTGCAAAGAGCGCAATTGCAACGATTTTACGTGTAGAAAAATTAGTATTCGTCATGTGATTCAGTCTCCTTTTTTAATAATTGGTTACGATAGGCACCGTGCCATAGATAGCCGACGTGCTTATTGAGATAGACGCCTTGTTGGATGCCTACATGGACATAGTCTTTGGCTTGGTAGGTGGCTTGTTTTACAGTCAACCCATTAGCTAATCCGGCAGTAATTGTGGCAGCAAAAGAACAGCCCGCACCATGTGTCGTATCGGTATCGAGTTTGGGTGATGTCAGCATGGTAAAGTTTGTACCATCATAGAGTAGGTCAAGTGCTTGGTCACCTGGAAAGCGACTCCCGCCTTTGATGACAACATATTTAGGACCTAAGTCGTGAATCGTTTTGGCTGCACGTTTTAGTTGGTCTAATGTATTAAATGCCGGCATTTGGGCTAAGACCTGGGCTTCGATTAAATTTGGTGTCACAACAGTCGCAAGAGGAAAGAGCCGTCGGACAAGATCAGCGACATTTCGTGATTGAAACAAGTCAGTTGTACTTTTGACTGCCATAACGGGATCGATAACTAAGTGAGCTGGTTTATGTTTTTGTAAATAATATGCCACCTGAGCAATATTTTCTGTTTGACCTAACATCCCAATTTTAATGGCAGCTAGATGGTCGGCAGAAAAGCCTGTTATTAGTTGTTTATCGACACTTTCGGATGGCATTAAGAAAACATCGCTACCAAGCGTATCTGGATTAAAGGTCACCACACTGGTGATCGCGCTAATACCAAATGCGTTAAATTCTTGAAAGGTTTTGAGGTCTGCTTGAATGCCAGCCCCTCCACCAGCATCAGAGCCGGCGATTGTGAGTATCTTTGGAATCATGTAAAAATCTCCTTCGTTTACGTGGTAGCATTATGCTATAGTTAGTGTAAATGAAAAAGCGTGTGGAGGTAACGACCAATTTAGCTAAATTGGACCCCTCCAATTTTTAATGAGGTGAATGCATGTGGCAATTAGATAAACAGTCTACCCAACCGCTGTATCAACAGATAATTCAACTAATACAAATAAAGATTGAGCGAGGAGACCTGGTCTCTGGTGATAAATTACCGTCTGAGCGACAATTAGCAAATTGGCTTAGTGTCAATCGTTCAACGGTTATTCGTGCGTTTGATGAGTTAACGGCAACTGGTATCTTGGAACGACGTCGAGGCAGTGGGACTCATATTGCTAATCTACCCAAAGAGGTTGATTTGGGTCTTGGTTTAACGTGGCGTCATTATATTAAACAGGGGCGACAGGGGACAAAGGGCCAGTTCCAAGCACAAGTAAATGCCTTACTTGAAAACAATGAATCGACAATTATTGATGGTTATTCGTCAGATTTACCATTGGCTTTAATTCCAGAGTTGACTATTCCAAATATGAGTTGGCATGACTTGATTCAAAAAAGCCGTCAACAAGAAGCACTTGGTGTTTTAGCTTTGCGTCAAGCAATTGTAGCGATGATGAGTGATGAGATGGGTGTCAGCTTGGATGTTAATCAAGTTATGGTAACTTATGGAGGTCAACAGGCCATTTTTTTACTGCTTCATGCACTACTACGTCAAGGGGATACTGTTGCAGTTGGTACACCGTCATTTTTTTATTCACTACCGATGTTTAAAGTTTTGGGTATTAAAACTGTAGGGATTCCTTTGACTCGAGATGGTTTGGATTTAGGAGCGTTTGAGTTGGCTTGTCAAAATCAGACGATTAAATGCCTATTTATTAATTCATCGTTTCAAAATCCAACTGGTGTGACAATGAGCCTGGCTAATCGGCAGGCTGTTATCAAGTTGTGTCAAATATACCAAGTATTGATTGTAGAAGATGATGTTTTTGGCTTATTACGTTTTCCTGAAACAGTACGTGTGCCATTACTCTATGAGTTAGCGCCTGAGCGTGTGTTGTATATTGGCTCATTAACAAAAGTCTTGGGTCCGACGCTTCAAATCGGGTGGCTTGTCGCACCAAGTTATCTGCTGAAACAATTGACGCAAGTCCGTGATGCTTGGGAGCTTGATGTGAATAGTTATTCGCAAGTGATAGCAACTCATGCGCTACAGGATAATTTTTCAGAGCAATTAAAGCAGTTACGTCAAGGACTTGAAAAACGGGCCCAACAGTTTACAACTCAGCTAATACGAGAATTAGGTCACAAATTTGTTTGTCAACCAATTACAGGTGGGTATTATTTGTGGGTGACGTATTTAGGGAGACCGTTGACTGTGACAGATTGGCGTCAGATGTTGACGTGTTCATTTTTTGTCATGCCTAGTTTTCTAATGACAGATAGTCGGCAAGCCTGTCGGATTAATTTAGCGAGACTTTCACCACAGGATATGCCTCTGGCAATTAAGTCTTTACATGAGTTAGTACAAGTTTGGGAAAACTCTTAAGTGCTTGGTATCCAAATTTGAAAAGCTAGCAAGTTGACTGTTGTTTGATAACAGTTGACTTGCTAGCTTTTAAACTAGTTCGATTAAAAAATATATGCCATAATTTGATCAATCATGGTTAAGTCAGAGGCATGAATTCTTTCAATAAATTCAACATGACGCTGGGTGTAGTCGAGTGATTTGATTTGCGAGATTACGACTTGTCCTTTCGTTTGGTAGTCTTTTGCTAGATTATAACGTGTTGGGTAGTTTTTTTCAGTTGATGTGATGGGACAGACAATCGCAAATTTAGTTGATAAATTAAAGTCGTAGTTGGACACAACTAAGGCAGGACGACGTTTTTTTATTTCTACACCCGTTGAAGGGTCAAAGTCAATCCAAACAATATCTCCTTTATGCGGAATATGTGGTTTAGTCATCGATTATTTCGCCTCCACGAGCAGTCATTTCTTCCCATAAATCAGCCTCATAAAAGCTTCCTTCGTCTATATCTTTAAAGGGGTTATCAATTTTTGGGGTTAGCATAATAGTTCCATTTTCATGATAAGTCACGAGATATTTTTTCCCAGCGACTAGTTCGATATTTTCAGCGTTTGGGAGTGTGATGACAACTGATTTTCCTTGGTTTTGGGTCTTGGTTTCAAGCATATGACGCACCTCCTTGTAAGTCAATTATAGGGACTATTTTTGTTGTAATCAAGGTATGAGTGATAGACTTATTCATCTAAACTAGAGGGTCAATTTATGTGTGTTTTTGAATGTCTTAACGTTTAATCTGCGAGGGGAAAGCTTAAGGTCATTTCACCAAAGCCTTTCTCCGTCATTTTTCCTAACAGTGTATTGGCGTGTGCGAAGGCTAAGTCAGCCATTTTTTGATTCACCGCTTCTAAATTAGGTAAGGTTTTATCATGATTGAGATACTCTTGATCGGTTTGATATTGAATATAACGGCAAGCGGCGAGTACCTGTTGTTCTGTGTCCGTTGCTAGATTCTTATATGAGTCATAGTGACTATCACCAAGAACTGCTGTGAGTGTGCTTAACCAAAACATATAGTTTGGATTAAATATTGTGGGTGTCTCACGATAACAAGCAGGGGTTTGGTTAACAGAAGCGTAAAAAGGGACGAGTGCATTAAAAGTATTTGGTCCAAAGGCTAACCAGTGGATACCTATAATATCAGTTGGCATATTGGAGCGAATTTGTAAAATATGTGTTTCTAGATTGCGATTAATTCCGATAGGACGGAACTGCTTACGGGTTGCGTCATTCGTTGTTCCATATGGATCGAATGGCGTGTGTTGGTAATGAGAACTTAAAACATATTTCACGTCTTCAATGCTAATTTTTTTTGCAGGTCGACAAATAAAAGGTAACTCATGATCAGTAGGTACTTGTTCTATTTCGGGATTAAAATAGCGTTGGACATACCAAGCACGGGGATTATTGTAGCAAGTATCTTTACTACTTGAGCTACCAAAAATATGTCGTAAATTTATAACTTTAGCATCCGGATTCAATTGATGTGATTGAATAAATTCTGGTAGATCAGCGGAATATAAAGTATCGTCTGAGTCAAAATCAAACAAATCAATATTTAGTCGATTAGTTGCAATAACATAAGCATCATCAGGAATGCGAATAGCTGCCCACCGATGACCACCAAGGGTTTCCATATACCAGACGTCTTCTTGATCTGAAAAAGCTATGCCGTTTGATTCATTGGTTCCGTAAGTTGCAAGTAACTGCCCCAATCTAAGCACACCTTCTTTCGCTGTATGGATGTAAGGTAATACTAAGCTTAGAATATCAGCTTCTCCAATACCTTCTGGAACTAAGGGATCAAGACCTAAAATTCGAGGATTGGTTGTAATTGTTTCTGTGGCAGTCATTGCAACATTTGCTTGATTAATCCCAGCTGCTCCCCAAACACCAAAGCGCTTATCAGCATCTGGTGTGGATGTATATTTTAAGGGTTTATCAGGTAAAGAAATTAATGTGCCAGTTGCAGCTGCTTTAAATTCTGTGGGTTGTTCGTCGGGATGAACTACGACAAATTTTTGGGGATTGGGTGTATCTCCACCATCTTCATTGCGGGCAATCATAGCTGAGCCATCAATAGAAGCGTGTTTACCGACTAAAAATGTTGTACATGAACGAATGCGTTGAGTCATGAGTATCACCATCCTTTATATAGATTACTTTCATTATAAACAGTTTCAACGAAAAAGACGAATGAACCAATAGCAATTAAGCAAGAAAGCCAGTTAAGTAAAATTGCTTATTTAAAGTAAGTCATTTTACTTGTTAAATAGGCGTTTATTTTATATACTTACAAAAAGTAAGTTTAAAACAAGTATTAGAAAGGAAGAAAGAATAAATGACCGAATTAACGCAAAAAAGACATATTGGAAAAGTCGTTTTAACAGTCAAAGATTTAGTTCAAATGACACAATTTTATCAAAAAATAATTGGTATGGAGGTGATTACCCAGAATTCAGAGGCTGTCGTTTTAGGTGCTAAAAATAATTCTCAAGGATTAATTGTTTTGCAACAAGCAACTTCTGACCATTTAGGCCGACAAACACATGGACTATTCCACTTGGCTTTATTATTACCAACTAGAGAGGCTCTAGGTACAATGTTACAACATTTAATCGATACGACTTATCCATTGACTGGAGCGAGTGATCATGGTTATAGTGAGGCGATTTACTTAAATGATCCAGAAGGTAATGGGATTGAAATTTATTGGGATAAACCAACCTCTGAGTGGGATATTCAACCAGATGGACAAATTATTGGTGTGACTGAGCAGATGGATATTGCAGGTGTTCTAAAGATAGCACAATCACATTTTAACGGGTTACCATCGACTAGTTATTTAGGACATGTACATCTGGCAGTAGCTGATTTAAAAGAGACAGCGCATTTTTATCATGATGTATTAAATTTAGATATTACGCTTAATTTAGGTGGTCAAGCGTTATTTTTTGCAACAGAAGGTTACCATCACCATATTGCAGCGAATACTTGGCTTGGGACAGATACAGCAGAGTTTCCGTTATCTGGAGCACTTGGCTTAGCGTATTATACTTTGCTTGTGACACAGCAAGAACGTCTGAGTGAGATGCGTCAGCGCCTGGACGAACAAAATTATCCCTATAAATGGGATGAAATGACATCAACCTTGACAGTTACTGATCCTACAGGTATTTTGATGAAAATAGAATTGGCGCAAATTGATTAAAGAAAAGTAATAAGCACAGTTAAAAGTTGAGCGATATGACTTTTAACTGTGCTTATTTTATTATTAATTAGATAGATTCCTGATAATTGGCACAGTATTCTGCATTTTCATGACTATTATCTTGAGGTAAATCCAGGCTTTCAAAGAGGTCAGCATAACGTGCAGCAACTAGTTTTTTAGATGAGTCAATGTAGGAATCGCCTGCTTGACGAGTAACTAAATGGGTTAGTATAAATAGGCCTGCCGTCATTTGCTGAGGAGTTGATAAGCTAGTAGATTATTTCTTGATGTGAAATGTGGGCTAGTTAGCCAATTTATTGATTTACTGCCTAATATGTCATAGGGTTTGGGGTGGCGGATTTGTTGCCTTTTATGCCTTTGTTGTTACACGTTTAATTTTAATCATTATTTCTAAAATGACACGTATTGAAACGACACCTGAAGAACAAAAAGTTGGTCTTGACCAAGAATTCTTCCGTGAAGCAACTTATGATGAATAATCAACTAATCTTTAAGTATAGTGTTAATTGTTGGTAAGTTTAGATAAAAAGCCCGAAAATTGATACATAGTCAATTTTCGAGCTTTTTTGTTTATGATACATCTAGATATTTTGTGTTTAGTGCAATTAAAATAAATAATATTCAAATAACCCTCCCATTTTAATTAAATATCCTTTTCCCTCTTTCCAAAACTCTCTCTTTATGATTTAATAGTAAAAATGAGTAAAAAGGGAGTTGAATGTTCGTGTCTAAAGAACAAAAAAAGGTTTTATATGCCACGTCGGCAGGTATTGCATTAGAAAATATGGATATTATGTTTTTAGCGTTTTCGCTGTCCTCAATCATTCAAACGTTTCAAATTAGTTCGACAGAAGCTGGGTTAATTGCCACAGTAACTAATTTAGGAATGTTGGTAGGGGGTATTTTTTTTGGCCTAATGGCGGATAGAATCGGTCGTGTGAAGGTCTTTTCCTATACGGTCATTGTCTTTTCAGTTGCGTCTCTCTTTATGTTTTTTGCATCGAATATTTACTTGGTTTATCTGTTTCGTTTTATTGCAGGGCTTGGAGCTGGTGGTGAGTACGGGGCATGTATGTCATTAGTATCAGAAACATTTGATAAAAAGAAATTAGGTAAAGCGACTTCTGTAGTAGCCATCGGTGCTCAAGTAGGAGCCATATTGGCAGCAGTATTAGCGTCATTAATTATTCCATTATTTGGTTGGAAAATGCTATATGTGATTGGCGTCCTACCAGTCTTACTAGTGTTATGGATTCGTCGCGATATCAAGGAACCAGTTGCATTTAAGGAAACCCAAACGACGCAACAAACACCGCGATTTGGTTTATTATTCAAAAATGGGGCTACCACTTGGCAAACGATTGGCTTATCAACGATGGTGACTGTACAAATTGCAGGATATTTCGGGTTAATGAACTGGTTACCTAAAATTATGCAAGATCAACTAGGTTTATCAGTTTCCGGGTCTTCATTGTGGATGGTTAGCACGATTGTGGGTATGTCACTCGGGATGATGACATTTGGGACAGTTATGGACAAATTAGGACCACGTCGTTCTTTTGGCATATTTCTCGTTGCATCAGCCTTATCTGTTTATCTGCTAACTTTCGCTAAAGGTCAGTGGTCATTGTTAATCGCAGCTGTCATTGTGGGCTATTTTATTAATGGAATGTACGGCGGATATGGTGCAATTATTAGTCGTTTATATCCAACAGAGATTAGGGCAACGGCGAATAATTTTATTATGAATGTTGGTCGCGCGATTGGTGGATTTTCTTCTGTTGTGATAGGTTTCTTAATGGATAATTATAATTTAACCGTTGTTGTAATGTTCTTATCTGTCATTTACTTAATTAGTTTAATTGTGATGCTGACTTTACCTGGCTTAAAAAATTATCAAACATTAGTCTAATTTTAGTAGTGTTTGATTGTTAGTTAAGGTACGATGACGTTAGATTAAATCAATGGGTTAGTTATAAAAACTTTAAAAGTAGGTGGAAAAGAATGCAGTTTGTTTTTGATTTAGATGGAACAATTTGTTTTAATGGTCAGCCCGTATCGCAAACTATTTTAAGTGCTATCGAGACGGTTACCGTACAAGGGCATGATGTCATTTTTTGCATCGGCGAGACCGATTCGCGATATGTTACCAGTGATTGCGTCTGCCTATCATGATTACCCGATGATTGGCGCTAACGGTGCATTGATTGCTCAAGACGGTCGTGTGATTCGCTACTATCCATTTATACCTGAAACATTAATTAAGCTCAATCAATTAATGGTCGAATTTCAGGCAACTTACCAGATGGATAGTCAGTGGAATTACACTTGCACAGCACCAAAAAATCATCCTTTTCGAGCAGTTGTCGATCCCAATCAGTTAGCACAAGATGTACAGGCTGACGAATTAGATATCGTCGTGAAAATACTTGTTTTAACGGCAACTGACATGATCGAACTTGAAAAGCGGTTAGGTGACTTGCCCATTTATCTAAACTTACATCATCAAGAAGCAGTTATTGACATCAGTCCATTAGGAGTTAATAAGCTCTCAGCGCTCGAAACTATTATTGGTAAACAACCTTTTGCGGTCTTTGGTAATGACATTAATGATTTACCATTATTTGAACAGGCAACTCACGCTGTAAGAATTGGGACACATGAATCATTGACTTCCTTAGCCAGTGAAACACTTGATATGACACCAAATATTGAACAAGCAATTGCCACGCGTTTACTTGAATTGGCTACCCGTTTTGCTTAAGTAATAATGGATGTTATAATAGTGAATTAAATCAAAAAATAATGTAAATAAACGTCTAGTAGAAAATTTCTTTCTTTAGGCGTTTATTTTATTAACTCATAGGATCATTTTCTAACGCTTGGTTGCGGTAAGTACTGGGACTTATTCCTGTTTCCCGTTTAAAGGCTTTGGAAAAAGTGAAAGGGTCTTTATAGCCGACTAAATTAGCGATTGTTGCTAATGACTGAGATGAACGCGTCAATAATTCCTGTGCTTGAGTAATTCGAAGATGTGCGAGATAGACTTTAGGACTCATTCCAGTATACTTTTTAAATAATGTATAGAAGTAGCTACGTGATAAATGCAATGACGCGCAAATATCCGATACATTCGCTCCAGTAGCTAATTCCGCAAGCATTCGTTTTTTAGCATATTTAAATTGTGTATAACTATTGCTTCCAGCTTTTTGAGTTTCTCCAGGAAAATCAAGTAACAGTTGTGCCATAGTGTTGAAAAAGAAACTTTCAATTTGTAATTGCGTAACCAATGATTGTGTGTGATTAAGAACAGTCATTAATTGGTCAAAAGAGGTTGCAAAGTTAGAATGCTGAATCTGTTTTAAGTAGTATTTTTTATGAAACTGACTTTGGGATATCAATTCAGGTACACTACTCCCAGTCAAACCAATCCATGAATATTCCCACGGATCATCACTATCAGCTTGGTAAAAGCAAGGGATTGATTGCGGTAATAAAAAAGCATCGCCAGCTTGTAACGTTATCATTTGTTTGCCTGCACTAGCAAAGCGACCTTTACCTTTTGTGATGACATGTAAGACAAAGCAGTCTCGGACGTTATTTCCTGAAAAAACGTAATTTGGACTGACTTTTTCATGCCCAAAAAAGATTAACTGACAGTCAAAATGACCGGTACGAATTTTTTTATATTCTGATGTCAAAGTATTTTCACTTCTTTCTATGTCAAAATGTCTTTAACTGATTATGACATGATTATAGCATATTTAACTATGTTTATTCTAAGTTTGGAGTGCTAGACTAACTACAAGAAAACGATCGCAAAGGTGATGACAATGGAAAAATTAATATTAGTAAATCAAGAACAAACATACTTTCATTTAACTAATGGCCGGATTAGCTACTTATTAGAAATTGAAGACTATGGTTTAGTTGCACAGGTCTATTTTGGACAGGCAATTCGTGAGTATCATGGACAAAGAAAATACCCTCGAATTGATCGAGGATTTTCGGGAAACTTACCAGGATGCCTTGAAAGAGGCTATTCACCAGATACACTCCCCCGTGATTATAGTTTTAGTGGTGATGGTGATTATCGGACGCCCGCATTCATTGGTTACCACGCTGATGGTAGTCGTCTAACTCATTTGACATTTTCAAAGTATGACATCATGAATGGTAAACCTAAATTAGTGGGTTTACCGCAAGCTTATGTTCTAGATGAGACTGAAGCGCAGACATTGATATTGACACTGGAAGACTCGGTTAGTCAACTAGTTGTTCAATTATTTTATACGATTTATCGTGATCGTGATGTTGTCACACGCTCAGTTAAAGTGTTAAATCATGGTCAATCGGCTATTGAGTTACATAAAGTAGCTTCCCTCCAACTTGATTTACCCTCGGCCGACTATGAGCTGTTATCGTTTCATGGAGCGCATGTTAATGAGCGACAACTTCAATGTGAATCCATAGCGTATGGCTGTAAACGGCTAGCTAGTCGGAGAGGGACAACTAGTCATCATATGACTAATTCTATTATGTTAGCGACTCCACAAACTACTGAAAATCAAGGAGAAGTTTACGGTTTTAATTTAGTGTATTCGGGTAATTTTGCAATAGACATCGAGCGTGGGCAGGTCAATCAACTCCGTATAACAATAGGAATTAATGATGAGAACTTTAATTGGCTGTTATCACCAAGTGAGACATTCCAAAGCCCAGAAGCCGTGATGACTTTTTCTAATCAAGGATTGAATGGCATGAGTCGAACGTTTCACCAGTTTATTCGTGAGCGAATTGTCAGAGGAGTACACCAATATCGAGAGCGTCCAATTTTGGTAAATAATTGGGAAGCAACTTATTTTGATTTTACTGAATCAATCTTGCGTCCAATTGTGGATGAAGCAGCCGCCCTCGGAATTGAAATGTTTGTGTTAGATGATGGCTGGTTTGGACAACGGGATGACGATACAACATCTTTAGGCGATTGGCAAGTCAATGCTCGAAAATTTCCTAATGGTTTAAAAGCATTTGCTGATTATGTCCATGAAAAAGGTTTACAGTTTGGCTTGTGGGTAGAACCCGAGATGATTTCATTTGCCTCTAAGTTATATCAGACACATCCTGATTATGTACTGGCCTTGCCTAACCGTGAGCCTTCACCAAGTCGGAGTCAATACGTCTTAGACCTTAGTAGGGATGAGGTGCAAGAAAACGTGTATCAACAATTAAAATCCTTATTGGATGAAGGTTTTATTGATTATCTTAAGTGGGATATGAACCGTCACTTATCAGATGTTTTTTCATATGCGCTACCGAAAGAGCGTCAAGGTGAGGTGGCGCATCGTTACACATTAGGTCTGTATGCCTTATTAGAAAGGCTAACCACAGAATATCCAAATATTTTATTTGAAGGGTGTTCCGGTGGTGGCGGACGCTTAGATACTGGTCTAGCGTATTATATGCCTCAATCTTGGACTAGCGATAATACCGATGCTGTTGATCGCTTGAAAATTCAATACGGCACATCATATATTTATCCGCCAGCAACGTTTACGTCACACGTATCGGCAGTCCCGAATCATCAAACAGGTCGAACGACGTCGCTTGAGATGCGAGGAAATGTCGCAATGAGTTCGGTTTTTGGTTATGAATTAGATTTAACTACATTAACGGAATCAGAGAAATTATCAGTCAAACAACAAGTAGCGACCTATAAAACCATCCGCCGGTTAGTCCAATTTGGTGACTTTATTCGTTTGGCAAGCCCTTTTGACGGTAATACGTGTGCTTGGGAGTTTGTTACGCCTGACCGTTCAGAATGTCTAGTCTTTACTTTCCAAGTGCTGAGTAGTGCGCAACCAACAATTTCATTAATTAAATTAGCGGGACTTGATCCAAAGAGGGAGTATCAAAATTTAGCCACGAATGAGATTGTAGGTGGCGATGAATTGATGTCTTTAGGTTTTTATCAAGTCAGTCGTCAAGAGGACTTCGTATCATGGCGGTATCATTTTAAAGCAATTGATTGAGCATAACTTTTAGTACTAGATATGGTACACTAAACGCATAATACCTTAAACAATGCCAATAGAAGGGTGAGACTATGGACGATTTATTTATATCAGAGCGCTTAATTTTTAGACCTTTAACAGTAATCGACTTACCAGATTTAATGCGTTTAAATAGTAATTCACGTGTGATGCGCTATTTTCCAGCTCCATTCACAGAAGTAGAGACTAAAGCTTATTATGAAAAAAGTCTTGCTCACTATGAACGCTATGGCTTTTCTAATTATGCCGTTTGTTTGAAAGAGACCGGTGATTTTATTGGTGTAATGGGCTTATTGACAACAGACGTGATTGATAAGCAAGAATTAGCCGTTGAAATTGGCTGGCGCTTACTACCAGACTATTGGGGTCAAGGTTATGCGGCAGAAGGTGCTGAGGCCTTAATGAATTATGGCTTTGGTGTGCTAAACTTACCAACAATTTATGCGTTCACTGCAATAGTGAATCAGCCGTCTGAAGCAGTCATGAAGCGGATTGGTATGAAAAAAGTTGGTTACTTCAAACACCCGAAAGTGTCTGAAGAATCAGGATTGAAAGAACATGTATTATATCAGAGTAGTCCAAATAGAAAATAATGAAAAATATGATAAAAAGTGCTAACTAACGATAATTTACTCGCTAGTTAGCACTTTTTTTAAATTAAATAGATTGATTACAGACAATTATGCAAATCGATTCGCGAAAGTTGCAAACTGTGCACCAACGCCCTGTAAAAATTCTTTAGTGGATTCATTGGTTAAATCAAGTTGCTCATTAAATAGCTTTTGTGAATGTCCAATATAAACTTCTGGTTGTTGCATGGTTGGCATATCTAAATAAACAAGTGACTGCCGTAATACATGATTGGCCAAGACACCAGCCATACCTGAAACGGATTGTGAAGCGACTAAAGCAGGTTTTCCTGCCCAAACATTTTGCCCCCATGGTCGAGTCCCAACATCTAGTGCATTTTTTAAGGCAGCTGGAATACTACGGTTGTGTTCAGGTGTAACAAAAATGATGGCATCTTGTTGAGCAACTTCTTGTCTAAAACGAGTGTAAGCAGCAGGTGATTGTACGTCATAATCTTGGTTGTAGAGCGGCAGATCACTGATATCAATAAACGTGACTGTTGCATTAGTTGGTAGTCCAGCAACAATGGCATTGGCAACAGCTTGTGAGAATGAATTTTTGCGAAGTGAACCGACAATGACACCATAGTTTTTCATATTAAAAACCTCTTTCTGGAACGTTTTTTATAATAATAGCACCTTTAATAAAAAGGAGCAACGCATAACTTAAGTAATGAATCAACCAACATATAAAAAAGCCCCACAAGTATCCGATTAAGGGGATATGTGAGACTTTTTATTAGTTATTATTCAACGAATGGTTCTTCGCCTAATGCATGTTGAGCCGCTAAATTTAGTAAGCTCCATTGACGGTCAAAACCAGGTTGGAAGAAGAAGTCAGCTTCTGATAAATCTTCCAAGGTTAATTTATGTTGGATTGCTAAAGCTAAGACGTTACCTTGAGCAGTTATATCGTGTTTAGATAATACCGCGCCACCTAATACTTGGTGTGTGATTGGATCAAAAATTAATTGAGTAAAGACTGTCGTATTACCAAATTTTTCAGGGACATATTTTGGTCGTAGCGTATCTTCATAATAAGATGTACTAACAGTCACACCAGCTTTTTCAGCAGTTGTACTATTTAAGCCACTTGCAGCAAAATGATAATCAAAGACACTTAAAGCTGAAGAACCAACGACACCAGCGAATGGACGTGAAGGGATTTCTTCAAATAAGTGTTGAACGACGTAACGAGCTTCGCGACGTGCGACAGTTGCTAAAGCAATTGGCATGTGAGATTGTGCAGGGATAGAATAAGCTAACGTTGCATCCCCAATAGCATAAACATCTGGTAGATTTGTTTGTAGGTATTCATTTGTCTTAATCCAACCACGTTCATCTAGGTCGACTACGCCTTGTAACCATTCAGTATTAGCTTTGACCCCAGCTGCTTGAATAACTAAGTCAGCAGGTACTAAATCGGTACTTGTTTTAATCCCTTCGACTTTATCAGTCCCAACAAATTCAGTAATAGTTGCACTCGTCATCACATTGATACCATTTTCTTTTAGATGTGCTTCTAGAATATCTGTTAATTCAGCATCTAGGTAAGTACCTAAAGGACGATCAATGACATCCAGAATTGTCACATTTTTTCCAGCTTTACGGCTGACTTCAGCTGCTTCAATTCCGATGTAACCAGTTCCGACTACGGCAATATTTTTTACTGCAGGGTCATTTAATTTATCTTTAATTTTTGTTGCCCAGTCGTAACCACGCATTAAATAAACGTTTTCTAGATCAGTTCCTGGAACTGGTAAAGAGTTTGGTGTAACGCCAGAGCTCAAAATAAGTTTATCGTAAGAGTACTCTTCTGTTGTGTTATCTACGGTACGTTTCACAGTCACTTTTTTAACAGCTGGGTGAATGGCTGTCACTTCATGATTATTCATAATAGATACATTTGATTGTGGGAAATTTTCTGGTCTAAAGTTGCGTACATCTGTGACATCTGTCACTTGGTCTTCCAAGTACAATTCCATCCCACAAGACATAAATGACACAAAATCGCCAGCTTCAAATAATGTAATATCAACGTTTTCCCCGTATCGTGACAGTAATTCTAAAATTGATTGATGACCACCATGTGATGCACCGACAATGATAACTTTTGTTTTTTTCATTAATAAAGCCTCCTCTGATTAATTGTAAGTAGTTTAGAATAATTCTAAACTAGCTTTAGTATAACATCAGTTTTTTAAAACCGCAAATATTATGTGCTATATTTCCTTAACTTGTGCATTTCATTTGTGATGTATGTAAATTATTAAGAGTTTTCAGTATATGAAAAGTTTTAAAGATAATCCACTTATACATTTAAAACCTCTATAATAAAGGTTTTAAATGTATAAAAAACATTATAGTCATTAAAGTAACCGATAATAGTTAAGAAAAAAGTTATTATAGTCACTTTTTATAGTGAGTTAAATCCATCAATTAGTGAGCAAGCGTTGGATGAATCATCATATTTTGCTTCTTGAGAAAATTATTAGTATAATTGATTAGACATTTTACGACTGTTTAATCGTTCAATAGATTGGAGAAAATATAATGACAACCACTAATTTTTGGGCTGATCTACCCAAGCCCTTTTTTATTTTAGCACCCATGGAAGATGTGACTGATGTTGTCTTTCGTCATGTAGTCAAAGAAGCAGGTGCACCAGATGTTTTTTTTACTGAATTTACTAATTCTGATAGTTACTGCCATCCAGAAGGAATTGAAAGTGTTCGAGGACGATTAGTCTTTACGGAAGATGAACAGCCAATGGTCGCGCATATTTGGGGCGACAATCCGGAGTTTTTCCGTCAGATGAGTATCGGTTTAGCGGAAATGGGCTTCAAAGGAATTGATATCAATATGGGCTGTCCAGTACCAAATGTGGCCAATCGTGGTAAAGGTAGTGGTCTAATCTTACGCCCAGAAGTGGCAGCTGAACTGATTCAAGCGGCAAAAGCTGGGGGATTACCAGTCAGTGTGAAAACACGACTTGGATTTTACGATCTTGCGGAAATGACGGATTGGTTAACTCATGTCTTTGCACAAGATATTGCCAATTTGTCGATTCATCTAAGAACGCGTGAAGAAATGAGTAAAGTCGATGCTCATTGGGAATTAATTCCTGAAGTTGTGGCTTTAAGGGATCAACTTGCTCCTCAGACATTACTCACGATTAATGGTGATATACCTGATCGTACGACAGGCTTAAAATTAGCCGAACAGTATGGTGTTGATGGTATCATGATTGGACGTGGGATTTTTAAAAACCCTTATGCTTTTGAAAAAAATCCACGCGAGCATTCGTCGCAAGAATTACTGGGATTATTACGTTTACAACTTGATTTACAAGATAAGTATGCTGAACAAGTACCGCGGTCGATTGTTGGTTTACATCGTTTCTTCAAAATTTATGTTAAGGGTTTCCCTGGTGCGAGTGATTTACGTGTTAAATTAATGATGACTAAGTCAACTGACGAAGCACGACAGATTTTAGCGGATTTTTTTGCTGAGAAACCAACTGTTTAAATTTATAATAGTAAAAAGTTTCAATTTTGTAAGTGATAATTAGACAAACTAGCCAGTTTTTGGCTAGTTTTTTTGTTAGCCATATATTATGATAAAGACAATTAACTATTTTAAAAGGAGCGTTAAATAATGGTAGCTACAGAACAAGAAGCCTATGATTTAATTAACAAGTTAGAGATTGAATTTAAAGCCTTTGAGCATCCACCGATTACATCAGTCAAAGAAATGCCGTATGAATTTAATAGCCCTCTAGTGAAAAATTTAGTTTTAAAAGCTAAAAAAGGGAAAAATATCTATTTAGTTATTCTTCCACGTGAAAAACAGGCTGACTTAAAAAAATTGGCAACACTTTTAGATGAAAAACGACTATCTTTTTTAGCTGAGGATGCATTGCTAGAATTATTAAATGTACCAGCAGGAACGGTCACCCCACTTGCTTTACCTAATGACACTAATCATCAATTGACTGTTGTAATTGACCGCGATATTGACCAAGAAGATACTGTAGGTTTTCACCCTAACGTAAACACGGCTACATTGATTATGCCATTTAAAGAACTATTGCGTATTTTAGACTATCTCGATTATGAACCGATTTATATTCGTTTATAACATTTAGGAAAGGAAGTAGGTATAATATGGTCGCAACGGAACGAGAAGCGTACGATTTATTGACTAAACTAGATGTGACTTATCAGACAGTGGAGCATCCGGCAATTACATCTGTTATAGATGTGCCTTTTGAGTTGCCGGGTCCTCAAGTGAAAAATTTAGTTTTAAAATCAAAAAAGGGACAACGAATTTACTTAGTCATTTTGCCAGATGAAAAACAAGCCGATTTAAAGCACCTTGCTGCTATCTTAAATGAAAAACGTTTATCATTTCTTTCTGAAGACTCACTGTTACAAGCTTTAAATGTTCCTGCGGGAACAGTGACGCCGCTCGCTCTGCCTAATGATTATGACAAAAAAATTACAGTAGTTATCGATCGGACAATTGACCAAAATAATACGGTTGGTTTTCATCCGAATGTTAATATAAAAACTGTAATCATGCCTTTTAAAGAGTTCCAACGTGTTTTGACTCATTTGGACTATGCGCCACTCTATATTAATGTTTAGAATAAATTAAGTGGTCTGATTTGTTAAGTGAAATAATTGTGAAAGCATTGACAAAATGCCTATTTTAGCATCATAATGAACTTGGGTGTGTCGTGGAGGGATTATGATGGAAAAAAGTCCTGTGAGCGCATGTAAAGAGAGTTTGTTTACAATTGGTCAAGTTGCTAAGTTTTGTGGCGTTTCAAGAAAAGCGCTACGTTTCTATGAAGAACTAGGTATCATTAAGCCCGACAGAGTTTGTCCTGAAACCGGTTACCGATATTATAACCATGACACAATGATGTTAATTCCGATTATTAAATACTATAAGCAAATGGGTTTTAAATTACAGGAAATGACAGGTGTCGGAGAAAAAGGGACGTGTTTTTATCACGAAAAAAATTTCGTTACCAAACTTGATGAATTAGCTGAAGAAGAGCGCCGTATTAGAAATTGTCATATTGCTGTGCAAGATTGGCTAAAACTGATTCGTGAAGGGTCCATGGTATCTGAAAATAAAATCGAACACGTTAGTATTAAATACCTTGATAGAAAAAGTTTTTATTATCAAGATCAAGAGTTTTCCTATGATTATAAAAAGTCGGTAATCAATGTGCCTTGGGTCAATTATTTGGAAAGTCATGACGCCTGTATCACTGGTGCCGTCTATTTAAGGTTTCCTTCATATCAAGATAAACTTGATGATTGCGTAAAACATGTAAGTATTATGCAAGAACCAATCGGAACGACAAGCTTTGAAATTCCACGTTGGGAATTTGGTGGATACATGGTAGCTAGTGCTTATCATGTTGGTCCTCATTGTACGTTACATCAAACTTACAGTAAAATACTGGCATGGATGGATCAGTGTGGCTATGAACGTGGTGAAGAATCATATGAACGCTATGTTATTGACTACTGGGCAACACAAGAGACGAATGATTTTGTCACAGAAATTTTAATACCAATTAAAGCAAATAATCTGGAAAAAAAGTATTAGATCTTAGGATCTAATACTTTTTTTGTTATAGAACAGTTTGGAGGTTTTAACTAACCCTTCCCATAAGGTGAAGGTTGGTATTTTACAATAAAAACCATGAATAGCAAGCTTTAATTGCTAAAATAGGATTAACTTAGTAATCTAATAAACATTTAAATGGTATTTGATTATGTAAAAATAAACTAAACACTTATCTGTACTATAACAGTAAGTGGTATTAATTAATAACTACTGTAAATTGATTTGTGAAGAATTCGACTAAAGTTAATATAGTTTGACTTTAAATAAAAAATTGAGAATCATTATCAAGTGCTAAATGATAATGATTTTTTTAGTTGTGATATTAATAACAATTTTTCAAAAATTAGTTGACCTTGACTTTAAGGTAAGGGATTATGATTTATTTGTAGTTGAACTATCAATTGATAAAAAACTGAATAATAATTTTTAGGAGGAAAAAATGATGAAATACGATGCACTTGGAATGGTAGAAACAAGAGGTTTAATTGGTTCAGTTGAAGCCGCAGATGCTATGGTCAAAGCTGCAAATGTTACTTTAGTTGGAAAAGAAATGATTGGTGGCGGACTAGTCACAGTAATGGTACGTGGAGATGTTGGAGCCGTTAAAGCAGCAACGGATGCTGGTGCTGCTGCTGCAGAACGCGTAGGAGAATTATTATCAGTTCACGTTATTCCAAGACCACATAGCGAAGTGGAAACAATTTTGCCAAAAGCTAAGTAAAGGAGCATCATTATGGATAGTCAAAAATCAGTTGTATCAAATCAATCAGTACCTTTAAGTTCAGCCGACTCTAAAATGAAAGCGGTAACCAAAAAGTTCAAAGCGGTTGGTATTACCAATGGACTGATGTCTGGTTTAACTTATGGAATTTATTCAACGTTAGTGGTTGTTGCGAGTGGATACAATCCCTTAGTTAGCGCGATTGGAATTTTATCAGCTCCATTTATATGTTCAGGATTTAACGATTTATTTGCTGGTATCTGGTTGTTGGCCTATAACTGGAAGAAGGGTCGTCTAAAAGAATTAGGACGAACACTGCAAACCAAGCCAGGTCAGATGTTAGTTATTGGATTTTTACTAGGTGGACCAATCGCCAATGGGGCTTATTTAATTGGGTTAGCTTTAGCTGGGGCCTATGCGATTCCAATTTCGGCAACCTGTAGTCTGTTTGGTGCCTTGTTTGCTTGGATTTTTCTAAAACAAAAACCAACTAAACGCGTAGTATTCGGAATGGTATTGTGTGTGATGGGCGCGATTGTCATTAATTTTGTGAAACCAGAAGGCGCACCAAACTTCACGTTAGGGATTATTTGTGCCTTGATTGCTGCTGTTGGCTGGGGACTAGAAGGTGTATTTTCAAGCTTTGGTGGCGCAATGATTGATACTGACGTTGCTGTAAATTTACGTGAACTTATTTCAGGTGTTGTGACATTATTAATTATTATTGTTTTATTTAAACAGTTTCCATTATTCACAGAAACAATTTCAGCTGTTAATCCATTAATTTGGTTGGCTTTATCAGGTTTAAGTGCAGCAGTTTCATTTGTTAGTTGGTATAAAGCAAATTCAATGGTTGGTTGTGCGATTGGTATGTCACTGAATGTTACTTATGCTTTCTGGGGCGTTCTATTTAGTGTTTTATTCTTAGGTCAAACGTTGACTGCAACAATTGTAATTGGCTCAATTGTAATTGTATGTGGTGCAATTATTGTAACCATGAATCCACTTGATTTACTGAAGAAAGGAGAGTAAACCATGTTATTACCAAGTCGTATGGCAGTATTGAATTATATGAGCCAAGTAGATTGTGCAAGTGTTAATGAAGTGATGGATTACTTACGTCCTGATTATGGTTCAGAGGCTCAATTTACATATCCATTATATTTAGACCATTTAATGGCTTTAGAGGCAAATGGTTACGTTTCTTTATTAAAGTATGAAGTTGATCAAGCAGATAATTTAGTTTTAACATATGAAATTACAGAAGATGGTCAAGTAGCAGTTGAAAAATATGTGCCATCAAAATTCAGAATGGCGTAATGGAGGTTAAGAGATGAGATATCATGGAAATGAAGCGTTAGGTCTTGTTGAAACATTAGGATTAGTACCTGCACTCAAAGCAGCTGATGAGATGTTAAAAGCTGCTAATGTGGAATTAATATCTTATGAAAATGTCGGTTCGACATTAGTAACAATTATGATTAAAGGCGACGTTGCAGCCGTAAAATCGTCAGTAGAAGCTGGTGTTTTAGCTGCAGAAAAAATTGGAAAAGTAACAGCATTCAATGTTATGCCGCGACCTATCGCTGCTGTTGGAAATATTGTATCTGTTCACGATATTGACTTATAAAAGAGGAATGAGGAGAGAAAAGTCATGGAAAGATACGAAGCAATTGGAGCAATCGAAACCTTTGGATTAGTCTTTGTACTAGAAGCCGCAGATGCTATGTGTAAATCTGCAGATGTTGAAGTTTTGGGTTATGAAAATGTTGCATCGGGTTATATTTCAGTTATTGTACGTGGCGATGTCGCTGCTTGTCAGGCAGCTGTTGACGCAGGTGTGAAAGCTGTTGAAGCGATGGGTGCTGAAGTGTATAGCTCAGTTGTGATTGCTAGTCCACATGAAGATTTAAGCAAAGTTGTGGGTCGCTATTCATTAGATGTCTTGTTGCCAAACGAGGAGGAAGTGATATAGATGTCGTTTATCGACAAGGATTTACAATCCATTCAAGAAGCTAGAATTTTAATTGAACAAGCCAGTGTGGCTCAAACGATGTTACTAGAATATCCTCAGTCACTATTAGATCGTGTGACCGGAGTTGCTATTCAGGAACTAACAAAAATAGGGCCAACTTTTTTAGAGAAAGCAGTACAAGAATCAAAGTATGGCAATCTAATAGATGAAAGTACATTGTTAAACCGTGTATTGACAAGCTTTTCAGAAGATTATTTACCAGAAACGTATGTTGGTATTTTAACATATGGCACAGATGGCAAGGTATTAGAAATTGGTGTCCCACTAGGTATAACAGTTATCTTATTACCAGCTGAGAATACGATTGTAAACGCTATATTTTCAATTTTAACCTGTCTAAAAACAGGGAATGCGTGTGTTGTCGTTCCACATAAACGGGCTTTATCGGCTACGCAAGATATTTTAAGTTATTTGGAAAGACTGGTAGAAGAAAACGGCTTACCTAGAGGTAGTGTAAGTTGTGTGTCGCACTTATCCGACGAAGGTGTTTTAACATTATTAGATCATCCTCAAACAGCTGCTGTGATCAATATTGGAAATTTAAATTATACTGACACACCCCTTAAAAACAGTAAACCAATATTTTATGGCGGTACAGGATCAACACCGGTGTTTATTGAAAAAACAGCGAACATACAGCAAGCTTGCCAGCAAATCGTGACTAGTCGTTCTTTTGATAACGGGATTTTAGCAGGAGCTGAGCAATATTTGATTACTGAAGCCCTGATTGCTCAACAAGTTAAAGAAGAATTAATTAGGCAGGGCGCTTACTTCATGACTCAAGAAGATGAGGTTAAGTTGTTAGAACTGATGAAGCCTTATGGCACAGAAGGTTGTTCAGAAGTTGTTGGTCAATCAGCAGTAAATTTGGCTTTTCGCGCAGGTATGACTGTCCCAGCAACAACAAAGCTTTTAGTATCAGAGCAAAATTATATCCTAACCGAAAATCCTTATACTGATGAATTAAAATTTCCGATTTTAGTATTCTATTTAGAACCCGATTGGCTCAGAGCTTGTGAAAAGTGCTTGGAATTACTAAAAGAAAAGCGCAATGGCCATAGCCTGGTTATTCACTCAAAAAATGAGGATGTCATCGAAGAGTTTGCTCTTAAGAAACCGGTTGCTCGCGTTTTAGTTAATGCTCCAGCGACATTTGCCAGTATGGGATTGGGTTCAAACTTAAATATGACCGTCATTTTAGGTGGCTTGACTATCGGTCACGGGGTGACAGCTAAAAATATCACACCAAAAGAGTTGACGTATATCCGTCAAATTGGTTATGAGAAAGCAGCACCAAATGTGACAACAAAATCAGCTTCAACAACTATACCCCAAGAACCAACAATCGATGGTCTAATTAAAATGTTAAAAGAATTAGCAAAATAAAACGAGAAGATAAAGTGAGGGAGTTAAATGGATTTAAGAGAGTTTTCAGATAAGTTAGCAGAAGCAACAAAGGAGTTAAGTCCTGAAGAAAGAGCAACATTAATGAAAATGTTTAGCTCAGTAACCAAAGAAATTGAAGGCGAAGAAAAAGGCACAATCAGCGTTAAAACAAGTAGTGATCCAGTGGACATTCCTGATGGGATTACGCCACGTTTAAAAGCTTTGAAAGATATTTACTTGACACATGTCCCGTCAATTACGACTCACCGGGCTCGTGCGATTACGAAAATTGCTAAAGAAAATCCTGGTATGCCAAAAAGCGTTTTACGAGCAAAATGTTTTAAATATTGCTGTGAGACAGCTCCACTAGTTATTCAAGACAATGAATTAATCGTTGGTGCTCCAAATGGTGCGCCACGTGCGGGTGCTTTCTCTCCAGATATTGCTTGGCGTTGGATGGTTGATGAAATTGATACGATTGATAGTCGCTCACAAGACCCATTTTATATTTCAGATGAAGATAAACGGATCATGCGTGAAGAATTATTCCCTTACTGGGAAGGTAAATCAGTAGATGAGTACTGTGAAGACCAGTATCGTGAAGCTGGTGTTTGGGAGTTATCTGGTGAATCATTTGTTTCTGACTGTTCATATCACCAAATCAATGGTGGTGGTGACTCTAACCCGGGTTATGACGTTATCCTAATGAAAAAAGGGATGCTTGATATTCAAAATGAAGCAAAAGAGCATTTAAAAACGTTAGATTATGAAAACCCAGAAGATATTGAAAAAATTTATTTCTACAAATCAATTATTGATACAACAGAAGGTGTCATGATTTATGCGCAACGTTTATCTGATTATGCTGCCGAATTAGCACGTAAAGAAACCAATCCAAAGCGCAAAGCAGAATTAGAAAAAATTTCTGAAATCAATGCACGTGTACCGAAACATAAACCAGAAACATTCTGGGAAGCAATTCAAGCTGTTTGGACAATTGAATCACTATTAGTAGTAGAAGAAAATCAAACTGGAATGTCAATTGGACGTGTCGATCAATACATGTATCCATATTACGAAGCAGACATGAAAGCGGGTCGCTTAAATCAATTTGAAGCATTTGAATTAGCGGGTTGTATGCTGATTAAGATGTCAGAGATGATGTGGATTACTAGTGAGGGTGGTTCAAAATTCTTTGCGGGTTATCAGCCATTTGTCAACATGTGCGTTGGTGGGGTAACACGTGATGGACGTGATGCAACGAATGACTTAACGTATTTATTAATGGATGCTGTTCGTCATGTGAAAATTTATCAACCATCATTAGCTTGTCGAATTCATAATAAATCACCACGTGAATATTTGAAAAAAATTGTCGATGTGGTTCGTGCCGGTATGGGATTCCCAGCTTGTCACTTTGATGATACACACATCAAGATGATGTTAGCTAAAGGTGTATCAATTGAAGATGCACGTGACTATTGTTTAATGGGCTGTGTGGAACCACAAAAATCAGGTCGTCTATATCAATGGACATCCACGGGTTATACTCAATGGCCAATCTGTATTGAACTTGTTTTAAATCAAGGTGTTCCATTATCTTATGGAAAACAAGTTTGTCCAAATACAGGTGACTTGTCTAGCTTCAAGACCTATGAACAATTTGAAGAAGCTGTTAAAGAACAAATTAAATACATTACTAAATGGACAAGTGTTGCGACTGTTATTTCACAAAGAATTCACCGTGATTTAGCACCGAAACCGTTGATGTCAGTAATGTACGAAGGTTGTATGGAAAAAGGTCGTGACGTTTCAGCTGGTGGTGCAATGTATAACTTTGGACCTGGTGTCATCTGGTCTGGTTTAGCAACTTATGCTGATTCAATGGCAGCAATCAAAAAATTAGTCTTTGATGATAAAAAATATACATTAGCAGAATTAAATGAAGCATTAAAAGCTGACTTTGAAGGCTATGAACAGATTCGAATTGACTGCTTAAATGCACCGAAATATGGAAATGATGACGATTATGCTGATTTAATTGCTGCAGATTTAGTTAACTTTACTGAAGCAGAACATCGTAAATATCGCACATTATATTCAGTATTAAGTCATGGAACATTATCAATTTCAAACAACACACCATTTGGTCAATTAACTGGAGCAACTGCTAATGGTCGTCGTGCATGGACACCGTTATCTGACGGAATCAGCCCAACACAAGGTGCTGACTTTAAAGGACCAACAGCGATTATTAAATCGGTTTCTAAAATGTCAAATGATAGCATGAATATTGGTATGGTTCATAACTTTAAGATTATGTCAGGATTATTAGATACACCGCAAGGTGAAGAAAGTTTAATTACGTTACTACGTACATCTTGCCATTTGGGTAACGGTGAAATGCAATTTAACTATTTAGATAACGATACGTTGATTGCGGCTCAAAAGAATCCTGAGCAATACCGTGATTTAATTGTTCGGGTTGCTGGTTATAGTGCATTCTTTGTTGAGTTATGTAAAGACGTTCAAGATGAAATTATTAGTCGAACAATGCTTGAGCAACTGTAAAATGATTTTTTAGGAGATGAGCACAAATGACAAGTCAATCAAATAGTAGTGTTGAACGCCAAGCAATGGTTTTTAATGTGCAAAAATATAATGTACATGATGGTCCTGGCATACGGACGCTTGTATTTTTAAAAGGATGCCCGCTACGTTGTCAGTGGTGTTCAAACCCAGAAGGAATTTCACATAAATATCAAGTGATGTATAAACAAAGTTTATGTTCCGATTGTGGTGCCTGTGTGGACGTTTGTCCACTAGGCATCCACTATATGGATGATAATGGCGAGCACCAAGTGGACCGTGAAAAAATTTGTAACGGTTGTCGTAAATGTGTGGACGTTTGTCCGATGACAGCGTTGAATATTTCAGGTGAAATAAGAACCATTTCAGAATTGATGGAGATTATTCATGAAGATGATGCTTTTTATGAAATGTCAGGTGGTGGTGTAACGTTAAGTGGTGGTGAGTGTACAGCTCAGCCTGAAGCAGCGTTGGCATTGTTAAAAGCCTGCAAAGAAGATGGGGTTAATACAGCAATTGAAACGTGTGGTTATACACGTATGGACCGACTTTTTAAAATAGCAGAGTATGTTGACTGGTTTTTATTTGATTTAAAACACATGGATCCAGTTCGCCATAATGAATTAACTGGTGTCAGTAATGAACGGATTCTAGCCAACTTAAAAGAGTTGTTGCGATTAGGACATAATGTTCATGTACGGATGCCGATGCTTAAAGGAATCAATTCAAGTGAAACGGAAATTAAAGCTATTATTGAGTTTTTATTACCTTATAAAGATTTACCGAATTTTCAGGGAATTGATTTATTACCGTATCATAAATTAGGTGTAAATAAGTACGGGCAATTAGGATTAGATTATCCGGTTGATGGCGATCCTAGTCTTAGTCGTGATGAATTAGATCAAATTGAAGGTTGGATTAAAGCTTATGATTTTCCTGTCCAAGTCGTTAGACATTAGGAGGGTGCACTATGAAGAATCAAGATATTCAAAGAGTCATCCAAGAGTCAGTACCGGGCAAACAAGTAACATTGGCACACTTAATTGCTTCACCAGCTAATGATATTTATGAATCTTTAGGTGTTGAGCCAATAGGAGCTATTGGGATTCTAACTTTATCACCATTTGAAACAGCGATGATAGCAGCTGATATTGCTAGTAAAGCTGCAGA